>NZ_CAAAFR010000084.1:0-6546 GCF_900634745.1 Protofrankia symbiont of Coriaria ruscifolia | reverse complement strand
CAGGAAGAACGGCGTGCGCGCATCCAAGATATGGTGACGATTGCTCGGTGTCGAACAGACGGTGGTAGAGGGGTTCGAGCTGGACGAGACGCAGGACATGGCTGTCGCCCATGTCCGTCCGTTCACCTTCCGTTCCAGTCGGTGTTCCCGCTGTGCCCGCCGGTGCCCGGGGTACGACCAGGGCAGCGGACGCCGCCGGTGGCGGGCGCCGGACCTGGGCACGGCCCGGGTCGAGCTGGAGGCGGAGATGCCCCGGGCGCGTTGCCCTGACCATGGTGTGCCCGTAGCCGCGGTGCCGTGGGCGCGGCCGTCGTCGGGCTTCACCCGCGACTTCGAGCAGCTGTGCGCCTGGCTCGTGAAATATATGCAGAACAACCGGGTGGCGGAGCTGCTGAGAATAGCGTGGAGATCGGTCGACAAGATTGTCACCCGGGTCGTCGAGGAGCTGTCCGGCGGTGTCGACCGGCTGGCTGGCCTCAGCCGCCTCGGAATCGATGAAATCTCCTACCGGAAAGGGCACCATTATCTTACTGTCGTTATCGACCATGACACCTGCCGGATTGTCTGGGCCGGTGAAGGCCGCTGCAAGGAGACGTTGAACGCGTTCTTCGATCTGCTGGGCGACGACCGCCGCAGGAAGATCACGATCGTGTCGGCGGACGCCGCCGAGTGGATCTTCATGGTGGTCAAAGCCCGTTGCCCGCAGGCGAAGCGGTGCATGGACCCCTTCCACGTGGCGGCGTGGGCGACGGGAGCGGTCGACGCGGTCCGTCGGCGTATCGTGAACGAGCTGCGCCACGCCGGTCGGGGTCACGCGGCCAAGGAGTTGAAAGGTACCCGGTGGGCGTTACTGAAAAACCCGGGGAACCAGAGCGGGGACCAGCGCACCACCGTCGCCTCGATCAAGAAGACGAACCGGAAGCTGTATACCGCCTACCTTTTGAAAGAGCAGTTACGGGAGGTGTTCACAGTCAGTAGCGACGCAGGGAAGAAACTCCTCGCGGGCTGGCTGTCCTGGGCTTACCGCAGCCAAATCCCGGAATTCATCGCGATCACCAAAACCGTGGAGGAACAGCGTCTGGCGATCCGGAACACCCTCGAGTACGCCGTCTCGAACGCCCGCTCCGAGGCCGCCAACACCCACTTGCGCCAGTTCACCCGACGCGCCTGCGGCTTCCATTCACCTGACGCACTGATCGCCAAGGCGACCCTCACCCTCGGTGGCCTCAACATAACCCTTCCCGGCCGAGTCGCATGATCACCGATCAGATACCCACTGATCTAGCAGAAGAGCCACATACCTGACGTAATTTATAGAACACATGATATTTACGACGGAATAGGATGGGATGAGATTGGAATAGAATAACAACCCAGCCATTGAACCTCAGTAGCTCGGTTTGGTCGGCGAAATCCATGAAGATCGAGTCAAGTTTACGTATCGTGATTGGTACCGCTCCACAGTGCGCATTCTTACTGACAGTTACGACGTTAAGCCTCTCAGTCATCGTTACTAGGCGTAGCAGTGTGGCGGCGATCGGCCGGTGGGCCGCAGGTCTTTGCCCGAGCTTGCGTTCAAATCGGAGCTGCGGCGAACAGACCTCGTCAGGCTGGGGCAAAGCCCCGTTAGAGTGCGACCGGTACTTGTCCCGCGGTCGCGGCTCTGCTCGACAGGTCAAGACCGGCGAACCGATGGAAGGCGATGTGGAATACGACGACAAGGTCTGGTGCCCATGAACCGCAAGGTTGCTGTTATCGGTGGTGGAATGGCCGGGCTGGAGGCCGCGGTCCGAATGGCGGCCCAGCCTGGGATGGAAGTCGAGGTCATCGAAGCCGGGCCGGCGACCCGTCGCCGTCATGTCGACTGGGACACCTCGATCCATCCGGGCGATGAGAAGGTCCGGTGGTGGACCAGCGACGGCTGGGGATTCGGTGCCGGTCTTTCAGAACGACTCGGCGGGCGTTCGCTGTGTTATCACGGCGTTCTTCTTGGGCTCACCTCCAAGGAATTGGTCGGCTGGCATCCCTGCTGGCAGGAGCGGTTAGTCGGTCCGGCCGGCTGCTATGCGCAGGTTTACGCAGAACTCAGCCCGAGGTTTCCGGGACTGGTGGCCTCGCCACAGTCGTCCGCTGCGAGCAGAGTCGGCCTCCGGCACGCTCCACAAGCAGCACGCTATGACGGCCTGACCGGCGAGTTCGAAGCCTATTCGCCGCTATCAGCGGCCCTTCGAGTCGCCGTAAAGAGCGACCGCTTCCGCGTCGTCCGCGGCCGTGCGCGGTCCCTGAGACGTGGCAGGCTCGGATGGGATGTAGAGGTAGCTACCCCCTCTGATAGCACCGCGACGAGGCAGGGGTTCGACGCATGTGTCCTTGCGTCGTCCGCTATCGGGAACATCCAGATTCTGGCCCAGACGACAGGTGAATTGATCACGACTACCATCACCGATCACTTCTGCGTCGGGGCCCTCGCGCGAATCGAGCCCGGTGAGCCCCTGGACAGTTTCCGACACCCGATGCTATGGACCGGATACCGTCCAGTACCGTCGCTGTCCGCCAACATCTTTGTGCAGGAGCGGCCGACTCTTCCGAACGGTAACCGGCTCGTCTCGCTCGCAGCCGTGATCGAACAGGGCAGTGGTCCGGCCGACTTCAGCACGCTCGCGGTCCAGCCGTCGTCGACTGACGGTATCGCCGCCGCCCACATAACGACGGCGGTCTCGTCCGCCGATCTCGATCGCATAGGCAAAGTTCGACAGGAGCTCCTGCGCCTGGCGGACGAGATCGCCCAGGGTTCGCTCCTCGACATCACTGCGCCGCGTCCGGACGGTGGCTGTCTGGTCGGCCCGGCCGACGGCGAAACCCAGGGCGAGGAGTCGCGGAAGTTCGGCGAGGCCGAGGCCTTTCACGCGTTGCTCGCCGAACCTCTGGCCGGGCGGGTTGCCCAGTTCGAGCTGCCGTACGGGTCGTTCGAGCATGAAGCCTGTTCCCACCCGCTCGGCGGTGCGCTGAAGGTCACGACCGATCTCGAGGTCGAGGCCCTTCCCGGCGTCTACCTGGCCGGTCCGGGAAACTTTCCCCGGCTCGGCGCGGCCAACCCTGCGCTTACGACCATCTCCATGTCGCGCTGGCTCGGCGATTCGCTTGCCGGTTGAAATTCACGTTACCCGGTGGCGCGTAGCGTCTGTTTCCGCTCCGCCTGCCCGCCCCTCGAGGAGGTTGACAATGTCCAAACTCGCAATCTTCGGTGGTACTCCGGTCACGGACGAACCGTTCCCGGCCTGGCCCAGCTTCGCGCCGGAGAGTATCGACCGGGCTATGGAACCTCTCCGTACCGGCCGGGTGAACTACTGGACCGGTGAACTCGGCCGGCAATTCGAGGCGGAGTTGGCCGCGTACCTCGGCGCCGACCACGCCGTCACCACGAACAGCGGAACCTCCGCCTTGCATGCCGCGCTTGCCGCGCTGGGTATCGGGCCGGGAGACGAGGTCATCTGCACTCCGTACTCCTTCGTTGCCTCGGCGTCCTGTGTGCTGCAGGCTGGTGCGCTGCCGGTTTTCGCCGATGTCGACGAGTCGCATACGCTTAGCGCGGCCGACGTCGAAAAGAAGATTACTCCGCGTTCTCGGGCGATCATTGTGGTTCACCTCTACGGGGTCGTCGCAGATCTTGATCCGATCATCGATCTGGCCAGGAAGCATGGTTTGTTCGTTGTTGAGGACTGCGCGCAGAGCATCGGCGCGACCTACAAGGGGAGGAAGGTCGGAACGGTCGGTGATGTCGGCTGTTTCAGCTTCTGCCAGAGTAAGCACTTCACCACCGGTGGCGAGGGTGGCGCGATCGTCACCAATGACGAGGACCTGAGTTGGGAATGCCGTTCGCTGCGCGACCACGGTTATGACGTAGCCAAGCGTATGGGGCTTATGGAACTCGGGCCGGAGTACATCCACCGACGGGTCGGCTTCAACTACCGGCTAACCGAGATGCAGTCAGCCATCGGAATTTCCGAACTTGCCCGCCTCGACTCATGGAACCTTCCCCGGCGCCGCGCCAACGGTCGCCAGCTGATCGAGGCCCTTAAGGATCATCCACTGGTGATCCACGCCCCGGTGGACACCACAGAACGGGAGAATGCTTTTTGGTGGGCGCCCTTTGTGCTCGACGTGGAGCAGCTTTCGGTCCCTCTGACAGATTTCGCTGCGGCCATGACCGCGGAGGGCATGCCCTTCACGGCGGTACAACTGGGAGAGATGTACCGGGAGCGCCTCTTCGTCGAGCGTAAGGGCTTCGGGAAGCTGAACTACCCGTTCGACGACCCCAACGCCACCCCGATCGACTATTCAAGGACGAGCTGCGCCACGGCGCACTGGCTCTCGGCACGCACACTCACGCTGTACACCCACCCGGTCTACACCGAGCGGCACATGCAGCAGTACATCATCGCCTTCGAGAAGGTGGCAGCGGCCTTTCGAACGAAGACCCCGACAAGCATATCGTGAGCGATACTCGACGAGGCTTATTCAGAACTCTCAGCTCAGATGATCTAGATCATGCATTGTCGCAGGTCAGGATACTTCTACAGATCTTGATCGAAGAGTTTCGAATAACCCTCGACGAAAGTATCCTAATTTTCCATCTGAAACAATCAAGACTGGGAGATGTGCTATGAATACCGAAATCCAGTGGCGGATATGCTGGGAGGCCCAGCTTACGCCGACTGATCACGTGGAGCCGGCGGAACGGGAGACGGTGTGTCGGAAGGAGCCCGAACTGTGACCGGACGTTGCCCGGCCAGCACGTTTTCCGGTGGTCAGTCAGGGACTCGCCGCATCGCCCTCACGTTCGACGACGGACCGGATCCTTATTACACCCCCCGGATTCTCGATCTGCTCGCTGAGCATGAGGTGGCCGCGACATTCTGCGTGCTCGGCACCTACGCAGCCGCACATCCCGATATCATCTCCAGGATAGCCGTGGAGGGCCATCTCCTGGCCTGCCACTCGATGACACACGCCGATCTGTCGCGCTGTGGCGAGCAACAGACACGGTGGGAAATAATGGCGGCGAGCCGGACACTGCAGGCTGTCGCTCCCACCGCGCGGGTGCAGTATCTACGCACACCATATGGCCGGTGGAACGACGGGGCGCGGCGCGTGGCGGCCGAACTCGGCCTGCAGCCTCTCGGCTGGACGATAGACTCGCGTGACTGGTCGGCACCGGGGGTGACAGAAATCATGGACGCCCTCCGGCAACAGCTCCATCCGGGTGGGATCGTGCTGCTACATGACGGATGTCTGCCCGAAAGGAAACGTGGCTGCAGCGCCGGTCACCAAGACCAGACGCTGGCTGTGGTGCCGCTTCTCATCCGCGAGCTACGCCACCAGGGCCTCGTCCCCGGTCCTCCGCTGCTGGAGGCGCTGCCCCGGCTGCCGGCGGCCGGCACACCGATGGGGTACGGCTGGTAAGGGCGCGGGGCCGGTGGAGCCGCGGCGACTGAGAACTGAACCGCCGCTCGCACGAGATCCGATGGGTCAGAATCAATGCCAGCCACAGCCGAGCCTCCGAATGAAATGGAATACCCGCGACCCCATCAGGGGCCCTGCAAAAATTGGAAGAGTTTCCCATGAAAACGCAAATTCAGTGGAAAACGTACTGGGAGAATCAGCTCGAACCGGGTGACCACGCGGAACTTGCCGAGTTTTTTCGAAACACCTACGGAGCTGTGGGTGCCTGGAACGTGAAACATTTCAAAGGTAGCCGTAGCTGGGCCGGAGCGCGACCCGAGCTCAGGATAATCGGGCATGACGAGCGCGGAGTGGCGGCGCACTTCGGGGTGCTGCGTCGTTTTATCAGGCTCGGCGCAATCGATCAGCTCGTCGCCGAGGTCGGGCTGTACGCTGTACGCCCGGATCTACAGCGATCGGGAATCGGTTATCAATCCGGGATCAACGTGATGATTCCGACGCTGCTGGACCTGAAAGTCCCGTTCGGTTTCGGAACCGTCCGCCACGAGTTGCGCGAGCATGTCGAGAAGGCCAGCGCTGCGCTGATGATCGTGTCCGGAGTCCGGGTAAGGTCTACAGATCTGTGGGACAAGTCCAAGACGTGTGTCGAAGATCTTCTCGTCCTAGTCATTCCGCTTGAGCGCGCCGTGGACGAGTGGCCGGCCGGAGAGCTCATCGACCGGAACGGACCCGAGCTGTGACACTCGCTCATCCGGCTCCGAGCGCGTAGCTGTCCAGCGTGGACGAAGAGCGTCGGAAACGGTCCGGCCGGGGTAATGGATGACGCTCCGTTGATGTCCTTGCGGACCTTTCAGGGCTGGCGGACAGAGCGAGCAGTTGAAAAGGATCTGTTGCGTTATGGGAAAGCAAGACATGGTGGACCCTGCCTGAATATTGATCAGACCGCCAGCGTGAGCTCGGTGAAGGCAGCCGACACCCGCAGGTGCGGTTCGGTGTCCATGCCAAGTTCGTAGTGGCTACGGCGGATGTTCTGGACGAACGTGTGCCCGGAGCTGACCGTCTGGGCGGAACGGAGGCGTTTCC
>NZ_CAAAFR010000083.1:0-2187 GCF_900634745.1 Protofrankia symbiont of Coriaria ruscifolia | reverse complement strand
TCACAGTTGCATCCGCGGGGTCCTTGATCGGGCATGGTGGGTGGATGCGTCGACGTGCCGTCCGTCCGCCGGTCCCGGTCTCGGAGTTTGCCGGGTTCCGGTTCCCACCGGAGGTGATCGTGCTGGCGGTCCACTGGTATCTCCACTACGCGCTGTCGTACCGGGACGTCGAGGAGCTCCTCGCCGAACCCGGCCTGGTCGTTGACCACGTGACCATGTACCGGTGGGTGCGCCGGTTCACCCCGCTGCTGATCGACGCGGCCCGGCCCTGCCGGCACACCCCCGGGGACCGGTGGCTCGTGGACGAGACGTCTGTGAAGGTCTCCGGCCGGTGGATCTACCTGTGGCGGGCGGTCGACCAGGACAGCCAGGTCATCGACATGTTCGCCGCCGAGCACCGGGACCTGCCCGCGGCCCGGCGGTTCTTCACCGCCGCCCTACCCCACGGCCGCAGACCGGTCGAGATGACCACCGACAAGGCGGCTTCCTACCCGCGGGCCCTCGACGAGCTGCTGCCCGCCGCCCACCACATCGACGCGTGGCGGGCGAACACCCGGATCGAGTCCGATCACAGCCAGCTGAAGGCCAGACTGCGGCCGATGCGCGGGCTGAAACGCCTGCGTTCCGCCCAGACGGTCAGCGTGGGGCATGCGTTCGTGCAGAACATCCGCCGCGGCCACTACGAACTCGGCGTCGACGCCGACCCGCGGCTGCGATTGTCGGCCGCCTTCACCGAGCTCACCCTGACAATCTGATCATCGGTTCGGCGGGGCCTGGCATGTCTTGCCTCCGCCGCACGCAACAGACCCGCTGCCACTGCCCCGCAGCGCGTCGCTCTGGCGGGATCACAGCTCATTCAAAGAAAGCCTGGTACGGAGTGCCCCGGAAGTGGCCGCGTAGCTCGGCGTAGTTCAGCACCGCCTCGCTGAGCGGGCGTGTCTCCTGCTGTTGCAGGAGAAGACAGCCGGACAGCAGATGCGGGGAAACGCCCAGAAAGTCCCAGATCCCCGCCATGCATTCCCCCGGTCTGTCCCGCAGGTCCTCATAGTAAATTTCGTGGATCTTCTCCGGGGAAAAACGGGCGAAGATGCGACCGTAGAATTCCTCGGCGCTTCTGAAGTAACTCTCGCAGCCTGCGGGGGACAGCTTCACCCGCGGCGGCACCGGCGCCGGGCCGTCCGCACTGGGGGCCAGCCAGCGGCCGCTCTCACGCGCCTGGATGAAGGACCGGAATGACTCGAGCAGGTTCCGTCGTTGGAGCGCGATTACTTTCAGGCGCGGCCAAGCCGCCAGCTCGTCAAAAAAGGTGGGACGTTCGTGGAACTGAGGTTCATTGACCTTGCAGCCGACGCAACTGACCTCGTATTTTTCATCTCGCCGCGGAAAGCGCACGAAGGCCAGCTCGAGCAGTTCACGATCGGACATTTCTGTACGATCGACACCGGGCCAGTCGGTGTCCCACGGATTAAGTATCTCTCCATTGGTCAAGACGTTCGGATGCTCGTTGGCCAGCGCCTTCAGGTGGTGTGATCCCGTTCGTGGCATTGCCAGTATGACAAATGGCTCTGGAGCCGACAGCGCCCGTCTCTCCTGGTTCATCGCGATCATTCCATTTCATTCAGCAACTCGTCTGTGGCTGGCATTGATTCTGACCTATCGGATCTCGTGCGAGCGGCGGTTTGGTTGTCAGTCGCCGCGGCTTCGCAGGCCGGTGCCCTTACCAGCTGTATCCCATCGGTGTGCCGGCGGCCGGGCCACCGCCTCCAGCAGCGGAGGACCGGAGACAAGACCCTGGTGGCCGTTAAGGGTGCGCGCCTCGCCTCCCTTATTTCCCATCGTGTCCGTTGTTCGTCACAGCGCGACAGGCTCCTGTGTGTCATCGAGTGGCCAGCTAGCAGATGCCCGCTCGCGACCATCCGGGAGATAATTTCGAGATGCGCGGCTGCATGCCTGCCGACCACGCAGGAGATTGCGAGGACCTCGTGCTCAGCGAATAGATCGAGGATCAGGAGTGTATAGCCTGGGTCTGGTCCGTCGTCGAACGCGAACGCGAGGACGATGCGGCGGGCTCCAGGCTCGTCGCCGACCGTATTTGGAGCCGGGTGGGCGCGTGTCACAGCTCGGGTCCATTCCGGTCGATGAGCTCTCCGGCCTGCCACTCGTCCATGGCACGCTCGATCGGGATGA
>NZ_CAAAFR010000082.1:0-2454 GCF_900634745.1 Protofrankia symbiont of Coriaria ruscifolia | reverse complement strand
GCCGTCGCAACCCGCTACGACAAGCTCGCTGTCCGCTACGAAGCTACCGTCACCATCGCCGCGATCAACGAATGGCTCCGATGACCGACTTTCCAAACACACCTAGGACGATCCGTATCGCCTGCGCGGCGTGCGCCACCTGCAGCGCGCCGGCCGGTACGGAGGTGCCGAACAGCAGGGACGCGGCGTTCACGCGGGCGCCGGTGGAGCAGACGTGTTCGTTGCAGGGGCCGCATCGTACGCAGGCCGGCCGATTCGCGTACGGGACGGAGTTGATGGCCAGCGGAGTCGGGAAGGGCCACAGCCCGATACGACGGCCAGCGTCGGCGATCAGGCGTCCCTGTGTGCTGAAGGGATGGGCGGGCATGACGGCCGGCGGGCCGGGCGGTTCGAGGGGATCGGCACCAGGGGTTCTGGCCACCCCGATACATCGCTCGATGTGGTCGTAGAACGGGCGCAGGTCCTCGTAGCTAATCGGCCACGCGGGGTCGAGCGCATCGGGGGCCACATGGGCGCGGGCGTCGAGGTCGATGTGTCGCAGCCGGAAGGAGATGCCACCATAGAGAGCCGTACCGCCGCCGATCGCGGACGCACTCCAGGGGCGCCCGAAGGGGCGTAACGAACCGCTAGGAGTCGGTACGAGCGCACTTTCCCACTCGCTCTCCACACACGGAAGGGATTCATCGGGTAGTAATTCCCTACCCTTTTCCAGTACGAGAACGCGTAATTCACTGGATGCGATTTCCAGCGCCGCGATGGAACCGCTCGCGCCACTGCCGACGACACACACGTCGAAACTTTCGACTTCCATGTCCTGCGTCACGATTCTTCCACCTCCATCGTCCGATCGACAAAGGCATACGCGAGTACGGAGAGCCGGGTATGCATCACAGGGTGTAGCCGGTCCCGTTCTTTGTCGCTGACGAGTCGCTCGCCCCGGCCCGCGAGGTGGCGACCTGCCCGCTGCCACAGCGACGCCGAGGCAGCCACCAGTGCGTCTTCTCCACCACCACCGGTGCCAGATCCCACACCTGCGCCCACCCCCGCCCGGCGGACGGCGACGCAGACAGGTCCGCCTCGCAGGAGACGCACCGCGCCGGCGGGTCCGCGTCCTTCTCGACCCGCTTACCCTCCGGCGCCGGCGTCAGCCCCGCGCCCGTGTGCCCGGGCTGCCCGCCGGGCTTGCGATCGGCCGACCGCATCCGCTGCGAGACCGCGGCCTTCCGCCTGGCCTTCGCCCCGACCGGTTCTTGCGACGGCGGGACCGACGAGTTCGAACTGTCCATGCCCAGCCGGCGGTCCAGCTCCGCCAGCCGCAGCTCCAACCGTTCCCGAGCCCGCGTTCCGCGGCCAGCGCCTCGTTCAGCCCGGCCAGCAGCTCCGCCTGCGTCTCGACCACCTGCCGCAGCTCACGGTTCGCCGCCCGCAGCGACTCCACCTCCGACAGCGAGGGCTCGGGCGGCAGACCGGACACAAACCCCGATCATCACCGTCTGGGACGTCGGATCAAGCAACAGTCCCGGCGTGTCACCCCAACGCATCCACCCAGGTCAGCGGCCTACCAGTCCAACCCGTGAATGGACACAATTATTCTTCTTTTGTATTGCACTTGCTTGGTCCAGTAGTTGTCAAAGAAAGACGATTTTTGGCCACCCATCCAACGTGAGGAACGTTGCTGCCATCATTGTAAAACCTAAAACAGTGATTCTTGTCATTGGGAAAATCGGCATATCGTTTTCCGTCAAGATAAATTGCGACTGATTTTACGACAGCAGGATCAAACCAATCATTCGAAGAATCATTCACGTCAAAATCACGCCCATCGACCCAATGGCCCGCTGCGTTATAGCCAGAGATAGTAAAGCGTGGATCGTATATGCTCTTTCCCGTCTTGTTCTGAATGTGCCACAAAAAGCCGGGCGGACTCGTCTTTGCGGATGCAGCTGATCCGTTACCCACGACGGCAATTGAAGCCAGAGCGGCAACGGTGGCGAGAGCAGCTGCAATTCGGGCGAAGCGACGGTGCTGTCTAGGTCTAGGAGAACGGGTACGGCCGACGAGTACTTGTCCGGGGGGCGCAGGCTGTCCGGCTTCCGAACTAGGGTCTAGCGCTTTACACGTCACGATCGGTTCTTCCCTCCATCGTCGGATCGACTACATAAGTTAACTTCAACATCGGCAGAAATGCAAGGGCTTACATAGGTCCTAGCCCGTCACGGCACCCTAGTACTACAGCAACACTTGTCGGTGTGTCGTCGGCAACCCGCCGACGACAAGCTTTGGCACGACTGAAGATCAGTTACATAAGCGCAGATCGCAGGGGCGACCTGTCTTCGGATCATGGAGAGTGCTGCTGTGGAGCGTTCCCGCTTTCGTAGACAGTTCCAAACTATGCCGCACGAAGGTTTTGTCTGTCGGTGGTTTCAAGGGGTCAGAGCGACGCCCTGACACCCC
>NZ_CAAAFR010000081.1:0-3973 GCF_900634745.1 Protofrankia symbiont of Coriaria ruscifolia | reverse complement strand
CCGAGCTCACCCTGACGATCTGATCACCGGTCCGGCAGGGGTCCTTCGTGTCCTGCCCCGCTCAACGCAACAGACCCCTTCGAGCTGGTCGCCGCAGTTCAGACCCCCATGACTGCCAGGCACTTGATCAATTGTCAAGAGCTCCTGGTCAGGACGGCGCCATCTGGCGCCCGGTCGTCCTCTCGGCCTGCCCGAGTCGGTGCTCGACGATCGAGTCGATGATCTCTCCGGTGCGCACGGCGATGTTGGACAGCAGCGTCGAGCCAAGTCCGTGGGTGTGCTCGGTAGCCCCTTGGACGTAGACCGGGGCCTCCGTGCCGTCGAGGGCGAGGCGATAGTTGGCGCCGATGTCGACCCGTCCTTGGTCGTCGCGGCGTGGGGTGATCCCGCGCAGGAACCGGGCCGGGTCGCTCGATTGATAGCCGGTGGCGTAGACGATCGTGTCCGCAGCGATGACCGTACTGGTCGACTTCACGCCGGACCAGACGACGACGGACGGCCCGTCGCTGGTGAGATCCACCTGTTCCACCCGGCTCATCGGGTGGAAGTGCAGGCGCTCGTCGCCGTCGACGAGCTCGGCGTAGTGCTTTTCATAGATGCTCTCGATCAGGTCGGGATCGACGACCGCGTAGTTCGTGTTCCGGTGCCGCTCGACGATCTGCCTCCGGACGTGCGGGGGGCTGCGGTGAAAGTCGTGGGCCGCGTCCGGGTCGAACACGCGGTTGGCGAAGGCGCTGTCGTCGGCCGGGGAGAACCCCCAGCGATCGAACACCGCATGGACTTCGGCGCCAGGGAAGCTACGGTGCAGGAACTCGATGGACTCCGCGGCGCTCTGGCCCGCTCCCACCACAACGAAGCGGCGCGGTATGCGGCGTTCGCTCTGCAGCCGGGCCACGTTGGGGACGAGATCGCAGTTGTGCCACACCCGATCTCCCGACGTCACGCCCGGCGGAAGATGCGGCCGAAGACCGGTCGCGATCACAACAGCGTAGGCACGGTGGCGCACCGTCCGGCCGTCCCGGCGGGCAACGATGTCCAGGACCGGACCGTCCTCGCTGTCCCCGACCTCGCCCGGACCGACCTCGACCACTTCCGATCCGTAGTCGACAACGTCGTCGAACTGCTCCGCCGCCCAACTCAGGTAGTCGTGGTACTCCAGACGGGTGGGGAAGAACGTCTGCCGGTTGAGGAAGTCGACCAGCCTGCCCCGCTCCGCCAGGTAGCTGAGGAAGCCGAATCCGCTGGTGGGGTTCCGCACCGTGGCCAGGTCCTTCACGAAGGGGATCTGCATGCGCGCCTCCGGAATGAGCATCCCGCGGTGCCACCCGAAGCGGTCCTGGCGTTCGAGGAACCGGACACGAAGCGGAGCGGGGTGCTCGGCCGCCGCGATCGCGAGACCTAGGTTTCCGGGACCGAAGCCGACGCCGACTAGGTCGAACGGAGCGCTGTCCTGCGCCGGACCGGTCGCACCCGATCCGGCATGTTGAGTTGCGGTCATCGCTTTCCTTTCCCGGCGGTAGGGGTAGTCCGCCGGACCTCGAAGAGACCACGCACCCACGAACACGACACAAAAAGAGGAACGTTGTGTGCAATGCAATCTTCGGCTTGCGTGCGACCTGCGATCGTATCCACCTCGGCAGGGTAGACAGTACGGTGGATAGCTTAGTGCTCGACTTCTGATATGAGGCCTCGGTGCAGCATTCCCAGCGCATCTCTGATAGGTATCCGTCGATAGGCCTCACTGCGACCTTGAGTGGAGTCCAAAGCAGCTCGCCTACGCTGCAATTCGATACGTTGATCTGCGGATATCTCACTTGCGCGCGAACTAGCGGCTTGTACTATTTCATCAGCGGGAACGACGGCTTCGGCAGTGATGCGGTGAGCTTCTCGGCGTTCCCGTTCGGCTCCTTCTGGGTCAAGTGATATCCGCGTGTTGGCTTCCGCTAGTTCATGAATTGCCGTGACTTCAATATTGGGACTCGAAGCTCGACCGCCAGCAGCGTAGGCCCAAGCGCCTCGTATCCGGTCGATTGCCTGCTGCGGCTCCTTGTAATCATGCTGAACGTGATCAGGGAGTCGGTCCGGAACTGCAAGATACGTAATGCCTCGATCATTGACAGCATTCAGGATCGCGGCCGGATTGTTGGGCAAGAAAACCTCCTTTCTCGGAGGGAAGACGTCGAAGTATGTATGATCCCCGAAATATCCTCCGACGTGGAAGACAAATATATCCGGGTAGATTGGGTGCGTGCGATTTCGACGTTCAGGGCGAACGTCGTAGAATGAGCTTATGGCCAACTGAAGCAGGTAAGAGCAGCCGATACTGCCGAAGGCCTCATGGACAACGACACCGAACCGGTCCAGCGGTCCCCATTCGGGAAACAAGTCTTCTCTTGCGCCCGGAGAGCCATCGACCGATATGCGAAAGTGGCCCCTATCGACTAGCTGAGATGTATGCATCTAGGGCTCCTGCAGACTACATCACGGCAGTTGAGACATCATTTTGGCAAGGTCGTTTCTGTTGGTCGATTTGTCAACAGCAAACTTCCTCTGAACTCTTCTACGCACGGTAGGAGACTGCTCTTGGCTCAACTTGAACATGGCTTCCACTTTACATACAAGGAATTTGAAGGCCCCGACGCCGGCAACGATTTCGTTAAAGTAGTCGATAGACCCAGATGTAGACCACCCAGTACCGAACTCCCGTTCCAGCACCGATGCCGTCTGCTTTATCACATCCAACGTAGCTTCCCCTGTGGGAAGTCGTCGGACAACGCCACGAAGGTGAACCGAGGTGAAATTCCACGTGGGCGCGGCAGGTCCAGATTGCTCGTACAAACCAGGCGACACGTACGAGTGCGGTCCCGAGAAGACAGCTACAGAGTCTTCTTCCTCCGTAGCATGTACCCAGTGCGGGTTGCTCCGGTTCATATGACTTAGAAGCGTCATGTCCGCCGTGACTTCTTCTGAATTTCCCTGTGCCAGGATCACAGGAACCTGACTGGTGTACAGCCCCCCGTCATCTCCGATGCTCGTGAGGAGGGCTAAGGGGTACTGTCGGATCAAACTCAAGATCCAAGAGTCGTCAGGTGCCTGGTAAATGTCTGGAACAAGCATGGCTCTCCTAGTAGTCCGACGGACGAAGTTTAGTGAGCGACACACTCATCTGGGTTGCCGTTCCGACACTTCAACCAACAGGTACTCTGAATGCGTCGCGTCACTTCCATCTTGAAAAGTCTTCTGTTTGACAACCGTAAGTTCTCTATTCAGATCTGTTGCCAGGTCGAACAGCGTCGCGGTATCGGCCTTGTTGGTACTCAGGAGAAGTAGAACTCGACCCGACGGGGTTGTCCAACCTGGAGATTCACGCAAGAACCTCCGATGCGCCTGATAACCGGGGTCGAAATATGAATGCTCATAGGCTTGAGTGATCTGGTGTTCCGGGGGAGCCCAGATGAAGTTGGAATTCCAGAATATCAAGTCGAACTTCTGCTTCGAGTCGACGCGGTCAAAGAGATCGCTATGTGCTGTCTCGAGCACACTCGACACGCCATGACGTGATGCGTTCCGAGCAGTGTTTTCCACTGCGTTCGGATTGATGTCAGTCGCCAGAACGCGCGGGCACCCTGCCAACGCTGCTGTTACAGCAACGACTCCTGCTCCGGAGCCAATCTCGAGCATCGAGGACCAGCCGACAGAGTCCGCTTCATCGAGTCCCAAGAACTCAAGGGAGACGTAGGTCGAGGGGCGATAGAGAGTCGGGAATACTCCAGAAAGCAAGTCCCAGTCACGACCTTGAAAGTGGAACGTCGCCGGTCGGTCAGATCGATTTGCTTCGTCGGCGCTGAGCTCGACGACCTGCCTATAGAACTTCTCTCGATCGAACATCGCAATTCTTCCAGTTTTTGGAGGGATGAAGTTCCCTAGTACTACAGCAACACTTGTCGGCGTGTCGTCGGCAACCCGCCGACGG
>NZ_CAAAFR010000080.1:0-49673 GCF_900634745.1 Protofrankia symbiont of Coriaria ruscifolia | reverse complement strand
GTCTTTTCGTCAGTGTGAGATGGAGCACGGGTCATTGTAGAAGTATGCGGTAGGAAGCCAGCCATTCACAACACCCAATGCTGATCGAAATACCGCGTGATCGAAATACCGGGGGCCCGGCGTACGGCCGACGGGCAGCACAAGCCCTGGGCCGAGGACAGTCAGCCTTCACGGGCGGGCCGTCCGACTTCGGCGAGCGGCCGACCCTGCCGTGAACGGGCTCCTACCCTGCGCTGTCTTTCTCTTGCGGCAGGCAGCCTTTCTCTTGCGCCAGCGAGGAATCATCGTCCCCGGGCGAGCTCGAGGTTGAAAAAGATCGGTCGAGCCGCCGGCGGTAGACTTCCGGTCGTGCCTGTACAGTCCGGCGGTGGTCGCAGGGAAGCGCGCAGGGAGCGCCATGCGGTCCGTCTGCCCGAAGAGCTGGTTCTGTTCGATGGCGATATCTCCAGCGAAACATTTCTGGACGGCGTCCTGGTGGAGTCCCCCGCGGACGGGCGGCAGCCGACTCCCGCGGAGCCTCTTGTCGACGTCGAACTGACGAACTCCCTCTTGCGGTCTGCCCGGCTTACCGGCCGGACCTTCAGGCGCCTGCACTGTCGTAACGTCGTCTTCGACGGCTGTGATCTGTCCGGAGTGATCCTGCATGGCAGCAAAATGAATGCTGTCGAGTTTCACAGGTGCCGGCTGAGCGGCATGGTCTTCGGTGGCGCGAGGCTCGCGGACGTCCTGTTCAGCAACTGCAAAATGGACGTCGTGAACCTGCGCATGGTCGAGGGCAGGTTCCTGGAATTCCGGGAGAGCGACCTTCGCGAGCTCGATCTGTACGGTGCCAGCATCACCAATCTGCGCATCCACGACAGCGACGTTTCTTCGGCGGATCTCTCCACGTCGTCCCTGGCGGGCGATGTCCGTCTGCACGGGTCCAGACTGCGGGAGTTGAAAGGAACCGAGTCGCTGACCGGTGCGGTCATCGGTACGGAGCAGCTCATGGACGTGGCGATGATGCTTTTTGCGGCGTCCGGCATCACAGTCGACGACGAACGCCACTGATCAGGAGCCGAATTCAGCCGGCCGAAGGGATGCCGTCCTGCTCGCCGTAGCCCTGTTCAGGGTAGGACTGATCGGAATTTACTTCATGGGGATCGGGACCACGTCGATCCTGCTTCGTGTGCTGTTCGAAGGGTATGTGGGCGCAGGGACACCCCGGCTCCTGGGGTGTCCCTGCGCCTTTCTGGATCATGAAGAAGCGCTGCGGGCGCCTGTACCCGCCCGCGGACGGCTACGCTGTGCGCTGGCTGCCCGGCCCAGGCTGGGGCTACCGGTATGGCCGACCGTGCCGAGGCAGAGCAGGACGTAACGCTCGGCGATCGCCTCGGGCGACAGGGGCCCGTCCGAGGAGTACCAGTTGGACACGCCCTGGCACATGGTCAGGACCGCCCGGCTGGCATCGGCCGGGATGGGGGTGGTGAAGTGGCCCTGGGCGATGCCCGCTTCGACGGTGTCGAGCAGCATGTACTCGAGATAGTCACGCAGGGCGACGTACCGGGCCCGGTTTTCCGGCTCGAGACTGCGGATCTCGGTGTCGAGGAAGGCAAGGCCGCGACGGTTGGCCATGAAGAGCACGATGCACTCGATCATGGCCGAGAAGCGGGCGACCGGGTCGTCACCGGCCTCGGCCACCGCGGCCCGGCAGTGGTCGAGGACATCACGCATGGAGGTCTCGAGCAGGGTGACGAGCAGGGCCTGCTTGTTCTCGTAGTGGTAGTACAGCGCCGGGACGGTGACCCCGACCCGGCGGGCGATGTCGCGCACCGACGTGCCGTGGTAGCCGTGCTCGTTGAACGCCTCCATGGCATGCACGAGTACGGGGTGCAGGTCCAGCGGTGGGTACTCGCGCCACCGCTGGACAGCACCGGCCTGCGGCTCCGGTGCCGTGCTCACGCGGGACTCCTCAACGCATCATCGGGGAAATCATCGGGGGGCCATGCGGATGGCGCCGTCCAGGCGGATGACCTCACCGTTGAGCATGGGGTTCTCGACGATGTGCTGGACGAGGGCGGCGTACTCCTCGGGACGGCCGAGCCGGCTGGGATGCGGCACCTGGATTCCCAGGGACTTGCGGGCCTCCTCCGGGAGCGAGGCCAGCATCGGGGTCTCGAACAGACCGGGAGCGATGGTGACCACCCTGATCTGCCGGCCGGCCAGGTCACGGGCCACGGGCAGGGTGAGACCGACGACACCGCCCTTGGACGCGGCGTACGCGGCCTGCCCGATCTGGCCGTCGTACGCGGCCACCGACGCGGTGTTGACGATGACCCCGCGGTCGCCGTCGACGGGCTCGTTGCCGCTTATCCGCTCGGCCGCCAGACGGATGACGTTGAAGGTGCCGATCAGGTTGACCTGGACCACACGGGCGAACAGCTCGAGCGAGAGCGGGCCGTCCTTGCCCAGCACCCGGCCCGGGGTACCGACACCGGCGCAGTTCACGGCGATGCGGACGTCCCCGAGCCGCCCGGCCGTGTCGAGGGCCGCGGCGACGTCCCGCTCGCTGGTGACGTCGGTGGGAGCGAACACGGCGCGGTCACCGAGCTTGGCGGCCACCGCCGCACCGTCGGACGACGGCAGGTCCACCAGGGCCACCGAGGCCCCGGCGTCGAGCAGCCGCTGTGCGGTGGCCAGGCCCAGGCCGGAGGCCCCACCGGTGATGAACGCGACGCTGCCTTCGATGTTCACGGTACTTTCCTCCCACAGAATACGATCTTTCCTTGGTGGCCTGATGTGTTGGATCAACTAGATGCGTTCGATGATGGTGGCGTTGGCCATGCCGCCGCCCTCGCACATGGTCTGCAGCCCGTACCGGCCGCCGGTCGCCTCCAGCTGGTTGACCAGGGTGGTCAGCAGCCGGGTGCCGGAGGCACCGAGGGGTGGCCGAGCGCGATCGCGCCACCGCGGGGGTTGAGCTTGTCCGGGTCGGCGGCCAGCTCCTGCTGCCACACCAGGGGCACGGGAGCGAACGCCTCGTTGACCTCGTACGCGTCGATGTCGTCGATGGAAAGCCCGGCGCGGGCCAGGACCTTCTGCGTGGCCGGGATGACACCGGTGAGCATCAGTACCGGGTCCGAGCCGGTGACGGCGAAGGAGTGGAACCGGGCCCGGGGACGCAGCCCCAGGCGCTGCGCGGTGGGGGCACTGACGATGAGGGCGGCCGAGGCGCCGTCGGTGAACGGGGAGGAGTTGCCGGGCGTGATGTGCCAGCCGATCTCCAGGAAACGCCCGGCCGCGGGGACGCCGGTGAAGGCCGGCTTCAGCGCGGCCAGTCCCTCCACCGTGGTACCGGGGCGTACGGTCTCGTCCACCCGGTGGTCGCCCACGGCAACGATCTCCCGGTCGAAACCACCGGCGGCGGCGGCGGTGGCCGCGGCCAGCTGGTGGGAACGGGCCGAGAAGGTGTCCAGCTCCTGGCGGTCCAGCTTCCACCGGGCGGCGATCAGCTCGGCGGACACCCCCTGCGGGATCAGGCCCTCGGGGTAACGCCGGCCCAGCAACACCCCGGCGGTGTCCTGCCCCTGCGCGGTGTACCCCATCGGTACCCGGCTCATCGACTCCACACCGCAGGCGATGACGACGTCGTAGGCGCCCGCGAGCACGCCCTGCGCGGCGAAGTGCACCGCTTGCTGGCTGGAGCCGCACTGGCGGTCGACGGTGGTGGCGGGTACGGACTCGGGCAGCCCGGCGGCGAGCAGCGCGGTACGGGTGATGTTGAATGCCTGCTCGCCGGCCTGCGAGACACAGCCACCGATCACGTCATCGACCAGCGCTGGGTCGAGGCCGGTGCGTTCGATGAGCGCCTGGAGCACGCCCGCGAGCAGGTCCACCGGGTGGACGGAGGACAGCGCGCCCCCCGGCTTGCCCTTACCGGACGCGGTACGTACCACATCGATGATCACGGCGTCGTTCATCTGCGGTCCTTTCACCGGTGGGGCGTCAGCAGCGGCCCGGCGTTGCGCTCGCCAAGCCGGGACGGGACCGGCGTGGCCGTCGGCCCGCTCCCCCGGGATTCCGTCCGCCACCGCCATCCCCCTCACAGCGACGATCGCTTATTTATCGATCGCTAAACAGGGACGGTAGGCTCCGGCAGCCTTGTGCGTCAAGCAGCGGGTGCAATCCCGCGATCAGCCGGAATGAGCGCGTCCAATGATCAAATTCACGATCACAGCCAAGAACCAGGGAGAATCTTTCCTGCCACAGGGCTATTGACCCTTCAGCCTGTCAGCCCTATATTTCTAGCGATCGGTAAGTACGATCTTGATACCCCGACCGAGGAGTTCCGCTGTGGAGCGCACGCTCTACGACCAGGACCACGAGGACTTCCGGGCCGTCGCTTGGGAGTTCGTCGCCCGCGAGGTCACCCCGCACCAGCAACGCTGGGACGAGGAGCACCTCATCGACCGGACGGTGTGGACCACCGCCGGCACGCAGGGGCTACTGGGCCTGGCCGCCCCCGAGGAGTACGGCGGGGCAGGCCAGGACGACTTCCGCTAGCATACCGTGATCAACGAGCCCGCCCCTCGGGCGTCAGGCTCGACACGATCTCGCGCTGCCCGGCCGGTGGCAGGGTGTGCAGGATGATCATCACCCGATCCTGGCGGCGCCGGACCGCGGTGCGCTGCGGAAGACCCGGCGTAAGCTGAAGCTGCGGCACTATCCCACGGAAGTTCTCGGAGGTCTATCCGTCGCTGTGACCAGCGTCGACATCGGCCTGCTCCACCGCCATCGTCACCTCGTCCTTCTCCTAGGACATGCCGATGGGGCCGATCCGGCGGCCGTTACCGAGCTTCACGCAGGAGAGGACATGCCTTCACTTTCCGCGATCAGATCCTCGCGGAGCAGGTCCATGAGGAGCCCGTCGCGGAAAAGACCGTCCGGTCCGCGTTCGTAGCGGCGCATGACGCCGACGGGACGGAAACCGGCCTTCTCATAGCAGCGAACGGCCCGGGTGTTGGCCGCGGCCGGGTCGATCGTGAGCCGATGGTGCCTCCGCCGCCCGCACAGGAAACGGGCCACCAGCCCGACCGCCGTCGTCCCCACACCCCGGCCCTGGAACCGGCCGCTGAGATAGATGTCGATGCTCGCGTGACGGTACTGTGGGTCGTTCTCCTCGGCGTACTGGACACCACCGGCGACCTGACCGGCCACCTCGATCACCAGCAGGACCGTGCCGCTGTCACCGAGCAGGTCGGCCGTCACCTCCTCGGCGGACGCGGGTTCCCCCCACCAGCAGGCCACCGACTCCTCGGCGAGGATCATTCGTAACACGGTGACGTCCGCGGGGCCGCCAGGGCGAACCGTGACGCAGCCGTCGACGAGCAGCGGACGCAGTTCCACACCCTGCCCCTTCTGATCGCACGCTGCGGAACCGGCCGTCGTCGACCGTTTCATCGAAGATCGTCGAATCATGAGACCGAGGAAACATACGGTCGTGACGGCAGTCGTTTTTCGCACTCAATTTCTTGCACGTTGAAGTGACGTGTAACGCAGGACAGCCCCGGCGTGCTCCTCAGCACGCCGGGGCTGGCTCCGGCACCCGCTGTCGGCGCGGTGGCCGACCTGCCACGCGCTACTGGTCGCCGTCCGCTGCGAGACGGTGGACGAGCTCACCGGCACCGCGGAGAACATCGCGATGGACGCGTCGTTCCATGTTCCCGGCGAGTTCCCACCGAACGAGATCGTTTCTACCGAACGAGATCGACAGGTATGTCGATGTGGCGCGAACGTACATACTCGGCGAGGCCCTTCGCCTGCGGATCGGGGCGTGTCGCCGAGGCGACTCCTTCTCCCAGCAACCCGACGATGACGAAGTTCAGGGCACGTAGATTTGCCAGCTCGTATCTGTGCACCACCAGTCCGGAGGCTTCCGGTACCAGGTCGACGAGCTTCTCCGCGGTCAGCTCGGCGACGAGCCAGCCGTAGGTGGCATCGTCACGAGCCCAGATACCCACATTCGCGTTACCGCCTTTGTCCCCGGAGCGTGCGCCGACCAGACGTCCGAGCGGGACACGCACCCTTTCGCTCGTGTCCGCGGGACGGGCGGTCGTGCCGGCGAGATCCCCTGCGGTGGGATGCGAGGTCTGCCAGGATGCGGATTCGGGCCACCTCGTCTCCGGCTCCGACGGACTGTGCGGGATGACGAGCTCAGAGCCGTCACCGAGCACGACACGCTGGGTGACGATGTCTCGGCTGACGAGCGTGGGCCAGTAGACGCCGTACGCGCTTTCGCTGGTGGGTGGTGTCGTGGTGTGGAAACCGGCGTAGCCCCCCAGGGGGAGAGCCATGGTCGCGTCCGAGAACGCCCGGCCGACGCGCACACGATCACGGTCCTTGACCGTGATCCGCAGATGCGCGGTCGCCAGCGCGTTGACATCGGCATTTTCATGATCGAATCGCAGTAGTTGCACGTCGACGGCGTCGAAGGCCGCTTCGCCGCCGAGCAGGTCGAACAGTTCCTGGCGGGCCCACGCGGCCTTCTCCTCGATGTCGAGGCCGGTGATGACCAGGGTCATCGTGTTGCGGTATCCGCCGAGGTAGTTCACGGCGACCTTCAGCCGGTCCGACGGGGCGCTGCCCCGGGTGCCGCGCAGCAGCACCCGGTCCGGACCTTCCTGCGACAGCTCGACGGTGTCGAAATGGGCGATGACGTCGGGGTTGGCGTACGCGGGTCCCGCGATCTCGTAGAGCAGTTGAGCCGTAACCGTGCCGATCGAGACCAGGCCACCGGTGTCGGCATGCTTGGTGATGACGCTGCTGCCGTCGGCGGCCACCTCCGCGATGGGGAACCCCGGATACCGCCGGTCGGTGATCTCCGAAAGGAAGGAGTAGTTGCCGCCGCATGCCTGCGGACCGCATTCGATCACATGACCCGCCGCGACCGCTCCCGCGAGCTGGTCCCAGTAGGTCCGCTCCCAACGGTGCCACCAGGCCGCGGGGCCGAGCACGAGAGAGGCGTCGGTCACCCGAGGCGTCACGACGATGTCGGCTCCCGACTCCAGCGCGGCGGCGATGCCCCATCCACCGAGATAGGCGTTGGCGGTCACCGGCTCCACGCCCAGCTCGGCGAGCTTGCGTCCGGTGTCGAGGTTCTCGAACGGTTCGCCGGCCGCCTGCAGCGCTCCGATCCGGTCCACGAGGTTGTCACCGGTGACATAGGCGACGTGGGGAGACAGACCGAGACTTGCGGCGACCTTGGCCACCTTCTCGGCCAGGCCTTGAGGATTGAGACCGCCGGCATTGGTGACGATCCTGATGCCGCGGTCCAGACAGGTGCCGAGTACTTGTTCGAGCTGGGTGAGAAACGTGCGGGCGTACCCGGCTTCGGAGTCGCGTTGCCGGGCCTTCCACAGGATCAGCATCGTGAGCTCGGCGAGGTAGTCGCCGGTCAGCACGTCGATCGGACCGCCGTCGACCATGTGCTTCGCGGCATCGATACGGTCTCCGTAGAAGCCCGAGCAGTTGGCGATGCGTATCGGACGCCGCTGTGCTACCGGTGCGGTCATGGGTGTTCTCCGTTCCGAGGACGACCGGCACCCGGCGGCCCGGCGAAGACCTGGGCGATCTCGAGGAAGCGGGTCGCGGCGGCTCCGGTGGCCTGTAGGTCGAGGTCCGCGTGGTGGCGGCGCTGGGTGACGAGCAGACAGAAGTCGAGAGCCGGACCGGTGACAGCATCGGCCGCATCCTCAGGCCCCCATTGCCAGCGCGAGCCATCGGGGGCGGTGAGACTGATCCGGATCGGCCTGTCGGGCGGGGGGAGCTGTCGGACGACGAAACTCCAACCGACCGTCGCGACACCCAGGTGCGCGATGTGGCGGAGCCGGGCACTCGGCCGGCGTTGCACCCCCAGGGCGTCGGCGACGTCCTGCCCATGCGCCCAGGTCTCCATGAGGCGGGCGGTGGCAGAACTCGAGACGCTCATCGGAGGACCGAACCAGCGCAGCTTCGTCCCGGCCTCGACCGAGGCCAGTGTTTCCAGCAGCGTGCCCCGCGCCTGTTCGAACCATCCGAGCAGCTCGCTGCCGGAGCGGTCCCGGTACCAGCGGGCGACGTGCGCGGCGAAGTCGTCACCGAGATCGGTCAGCTTCTTCGCCTCGACGTCGAAGCGCTCCGGGTCGGTCGCGGCGAGCGTTGTCACGTCGTCGAAATACGCCAGGTGGCTGACCTGGTCGCTGATGTCCCAGCCGGCGGCCGGCGTCGGCGTCCGCCAGCCGGGTTCGTCAAGGCCACGCAGGAGGGCTGTCAGCTCCTCGGTCTCGGCGGCCAGGTCAGCCAGCAGTGACCGTACATCGGCCGCCATCAGCGCCCGGTCCAGACCGGCGTGCGCTTCTCGCTGAACGCCCGGGGTCCTTCTTGCGCGTCCTGGCTGAGGTAGACCGGCTCCCAGATCCGCTCCGCCTCGTCGTAGGCCTCGGACAACGGCAGCTGGGCGAGCAGGCCGACGGTCTGCTTGGCGGCACGGACCGACAGCGGGGCGTTGGCCGCGATCCTTTCGGCGAGTTCCTGCGCCCGGGGACGCAGGAACTCGCCGCCTACGACCTCGTTGACCAGACCGAGGTCGTAGGCGCGCTGCGCGGACAGCGGGTCACCGGTTATCAGCATCTGCATGGCGATGCGCGGTGGCAGCAGGTAGGGAAGGGGTGCGGCCCACGGTGCACCACGGCCGACCTTGACCTCGGTGATCGCGAACTTGGCGCCGTCGGCGGCGATCACGAGGTCGCAGCACTGCGTCAGCAGGAAACCACCGGCGTATGCCACACCGTTGACCGCGGCAATCACGGGTTTGCCGACGTGGATGTTCCGGCCGATCTGCGGCACGTAGTCCGGTGGGGGTACCCGCAGGGCGCCGTCGGCCATTTCCTTCAGGTCGCCACCAGCGCAGAACGCCCGATCCCCCGCACCGGTGAGCACGAGGACAGCCGCCGCGTCGTCAGCGTTGAACCTGGCGATACCGTCGCTCAGGCCCTGCCTGACATCGGCCGACAGCACATTGCGCGTGTCCGGTCGGTCGATGGTCAGCCACGCCACCGGTCCGTCCAGGACGTAGGTGACCGGTGCTGTCATGACTGCTCGCCAGCGGCGAGCACAGCCAGAACGTAGCCGCCGTCGACGGTCTGGCCCTGGCGCGCGTTGATCTCCACCACCACGCCGTCCTGGGGTGCGGTTACCGTATGCTCCATTTTCATCGCTTCCAGTACCAGCACCACGTCGCCCGCGGTAACAGCCTCGCCCTCCTCCACGGCGACCCGAACGACCGTGCCCGGCATGGGTGCGATCAACGAACCCGCCGCGACGCTCGCGCCTGGTTCGACGAACCGTGGAACCTCCCGTGCCACGGTAGAGCCGCCGCGGCCGTCGAGATGGAAAACCGTCCCGCTGCGGGTCACGTGAATGGTCGAGCGAACGCCGCCGACGGTGACGTCGGACCGCTCGGAGCCGATGTGGTGGACCAGTGCCTCCACCGCGCGGCCGTCCACGCTGGCATCGACGCGATCACCGTGCTGGCGGTACAGGACCTCGATCGGCCGGCCGGACACCTCCAGCACGTTGCGCTGGGGCTCGGTCGGAACATTGCGCCACCCGGACGGCAGCGTCGGAAGCACTCCGTTCGCCCGGCGCTGCGCGGCGGCCGTGAGTGTGGCCACCAGCAGGTGGGTCGCGAGGACGTCCTCGGAGAGGACGGGCGAACCCATCGTCACCGGGTCGTGCCGGCTGAGATAGCCCGTGTCGATAGCGCCGGCGCGGAACTCCTCCTCCCGCAGAATGGCCACCAGAAGCTCACGGTTGGTGGTCACGCCGTCGACACGGGTCCGGGCAAGAGCCCGGGCGAGGCGACGAATCGCGTCGCCACGGGTCGGACCATGAGCGATGATCTTGGCAAGCATCGGGTCGTAGTGGACGCCGATCACCGATCCGTCGGCGATCCCGCTGTCGACGCGGATCCCCTCCAGCGCCGGAACCTCGAAACGGTGCACCGTCCCGGTCGCAGGCAGGAACCCGGCCGGGACGTCCTCGGCGTACAGCCGGGCCTCGATGGCATGGCCGGTGATGCGCGCCCGGCGCAGGTCGTCGGGCAGAGGCGCTCCCTCGGCCACGAGGAGCTGGGCGCGGACGAGATCGAGGCCGGTTATCTGCTCGGTGACCGGATGCTCGACCTGCAGCCGCGTGTTCACCTCGAGGAAGAAGAACTGTCCGTGCTGGTCGAGTACGAACTCCACCGTCCCGGCGCCGACATAGCCGATCGCGTTGGCGGCCGCGACCGCGGCCGAGCCGAGGCGGTCGCGCAGCTCGTCATCGACGGCGACCGAAGGAGCCTCCTCGATGATCTTCTGGTAGCGCCGCTGGATGGAACACTCCCGCTCGAACAGATGCACCGCGTTGCCGTGCCGGTCGGCAAAGATCTGCACCTCGATGTGACGGGGGCGCTCGACATAGTGCTCCAGGAACACGGTCGCGTTCCCGAATGCCGAGGCCGCCTCGCGTTGCGCGCCGGCGACCGCCTCCGCGAGCTCACCGACCTGGCGGACGATCCGCATGCCGCGTCCGCCACCGCCGTAGGCGGCCTTGACCAGCAGCGGGAACGCCAGGTCCGCCGCGGCCTGAGAGAGCTGGTCGCTGTCGGAGAGAAGCTCGGAGTCGATGACCAATCCGGGCAGGACGGGCACCCCGGCCTTGTCCATCAGCTCCTTCGCCCTGGTCTTCGACCCCATCGCCTCGATGGCTTCCGGAGGCGGTCCGACGAACACGATGCCCGCGTCGGCACAGGCCCTGGCGAAATCGGCGTTCTCCGACAGGAAACCATAGCCGGGGTGGATCGCGTCGGCCCCCGCGCGCTGCGCGGCGGCGATCACCAGGTCGCCCCTGAGGTATGTCTCGGTCGGTGTCGCCCCGGGCAGCCGGATCGCCTCGTCGGCCTCGCTGGCGAACGGGGCATCGGTGTCCGGGTCGGAGTAGACCGCGACCGTGGCGATGTCCATGTCATGGGCGGTGCGGATGATCCTCGAGGCGATCTCACCGCGGTTAGCAATCAACAGCTTCGTGACCACAAGACTCACATCCTGAAGACGCCGTAACCGCGGCGCCCCTCGATCGGGCCCGAATGAG
Source organism: Protofrankia symbiont of Coriaria ruscifolia (assembly GCF_900634745.1). NCBI lineage: Bacteria > Bacillati > Actinomycetota > Actinomycetes > Frankiales > Frankiaceae > Protofrankia > Protofrankia symbiont of Coriaria ruscifolia. The sequence continues at coordinate 38,525 of NZ_CAAAFR010000080.1, read as the reverse complement.
CGGCAGACAGAGCGATACCGAGCACCGTGCGGGTGTCGCGGGGGTCGAGGACACCGTCGTCGTACAGCTTGCCGCTCATGAAGAACGAGTGCGACTCGGCGCTGATCTGGCGTTCGACCGCCTCCCGACGTTGATCATCTGCGTCCTGGTCGAACGGCCGGCCGGCCGCCTCGGCCGCGGCCTTGCCGACGATCGACAACACACCGGCGAGCTGGGTGGCACCCATGACGGCGCACTTGGCTCCCACCCAGGCGAACATCAGCCGCGGGTCGTACGCCCGACCGGACATGCCGTAGTTGCCTGCGCCGAACGACGCGGCCATGTTGATGGTCAGATGCGGCACAGTGCTGTTGGTGACGGCGTTAATCATCTTGGCGCCGTCCTTGATGATGCCGCCCTGCTCGTAGACCGCACCGACCATGTACCCGGTGGTGTTCTGCAGGAATACCAACGGCGTGTCCGCCTGGTTGGCCAGCTGAATGAACTCCGACGCCTTCTTGGCCTCCTCGCTGAAAAGGACGCCGTTGGCGTTGGCCAGCACCCCGACCGGGAAGCCGTGGATGGAGGCCCAGCCGGTCACGATGCTCGTGCCGTAGTCGGGTTTGTACTCGCCGAACCGGGAGCCGTCGACAACCCGGGCAAGAACCTCACGCGGGTCGAACGGAACCCGGAAGTCCGCTGGCGCGATCCCGAGCAGCTCTTCGGAATCGTAAAGGGGCGAATCAGCCGGCAGGCTCGGACCGGGACCGCTCTTCCGCCAGTTGATCTCGGACAGGATGCGCCGGCCGATGCGGATTGCGTCCTGCTCGTCGACGGCGAAATGGTCGGCCAGCCCTGAGACGCGAGCGTGCATCGCGGCGCCTCCGAGGTCTTCGTCGTTCGACTCCTCGCCGGTCGCCATCTTGACCAGCGGCGGGCCCCCGAGAAACACTTTGGCCTGTTGATCCACAAGTACCGTGTAATCACACATACCTGGTACGTATGCGCCGCCCGCTGTGGAGTTACCGAATACGAGCGCGATGGTGGGGATGCCCATCGCCGAGAGTTCGGACAGGTCATGGAAGATCTTTCCAGCCTGGACGAACAGGTCGGCCTGGCTCGGCAGGTCGGCACCACCGGACTCGACGAGATTCACCACAGGCAGGCGATTGCGCCGGGCGATCTCCAGAGCGCGGAGCGTCTTTTTCAGCGAGTAGGGGTTCATCGCGCCGCCGCGCACGGTCGGATCATGTCCGAGAACCAGTACCTCGACACCGGAGACCACCCCGATGCCGGAGACGACGCTCGCCCCGACGGTGAACTCACTTCCCCATGCGGCCAGCGTGGACAGCTCCAGGAATGGTGCGTCGCGATCGAGCAACAGCTCGATCCGTTCGCGCACCAGCAGCCGGCCCCTTTCATGGTGGCGCTGCCGGTAACGTTGCCCGCCTCCCGCCCGCGCGAGCTCGAGCTGCTCGTCGAGTTCGGCCAGGTTCTTCAACTGGGCTTTACGGTTGGTGCGGTACAGATCCGACGTCGTGTCGAGACGGGATCTCAAAGGTGTGCCTTCGACTGCCCTGGGGTGTGTAGCGGTGATCGTCATATGTATCCCCTCAGTACGACCGAGGAAGGCCGAGGCTGTGCTGCGCGACGTAATTGAGGATCATCTCCCGGTTGAGCGGCGCGATGCGCAGCACACGGGCCAGTCCCCACAACGGCACCAGGCCGTACTCGACAGCCATCCCGTTGCCGCCGTGGGTCTGAATAGCCTGGTCCACGGCTGCGAGCGCGGCCTCCGCGGCGGCGTACTTGGCCATGTTCGAGGGTTCGCCCGCGGGCAAACCATGATCATGTGCCCATGCGGCCTTCTGCGTCATCAACGCGGCGAGAGAAGTTTCGATTTTTGCTTTCGCCAGTGGATGCGAAATCCCTTGGTACGCGCCGATCGGATGTTCCCACACCTGTCGGTTGCGCGCGTAGTCGACAGCCTTGCCCAGCGCGTACCGGGCTATGCCGACACACAGCGCGGCGCCGGTGATCCGCTCCGGGTTCAGGCCGTGGAAGACCTGCCGGAACCCGTCCCCCTCCTCGCCGATGAGCGCGCTGGAGGCGACTCGGGCGTTGTCGAAGAAGAGCGTGAACTGCCGTTCGGGAACCTGCACCGCCACCGGCAGCGGGTGGGTGGTCAGGCCGGGCGCGTCAGTTGGCACGACGAACAGCGACAGGCGTGCCTTGCCGGTGGCCTCGTCGGTGCCGGTACGGGCCACCACCAGCACGGTGGCAGCCTCGTCGAAGCCGGAGATGTAGTACTTCTGGCCGGTGAGGAGCCAGTCGTCGCCGTCCCGGACAGCCCGTGTCGCGATCTTGTGGGTGTTCGAGCCGGCGTCGGGCTCGGTGATCGCAAAGACGATCTTGTGGGCGCCGGAGGCGAGGCCCGGCAACCAGCGTTGCTTCTGCTCCTCATTGCCGAAGCGGGAGATCACCTCTCCTGAGATCGCCGACGAGACGAGCAGGAGCAGCAGTGGACACCCCTGGGCTGCGCTCTCCTCGCAGACGGCGGCGAGTTCGACGATGCCACCGCCTCCGCCGCCATACTCCTCCGGGAGATTCACGCCGATGAAGCCCGCTTCGGCGAGAGCCGCCCACACCTCGCTGGTCGGCTTCCTGGCTTCCGAGTGCTCGGTGTAGTAAGCGCCGCCGAACGGTTTGGAGATCGCCGCGACCGTCTCCCGCAGAGCTTGCAGCTCCGCGTCCTCACCGAACTCCACACCGTCTCCAAGTGATTATTCATTGACTAGCGAACCAAAGGAGGAGCGATCATGCCTTATAGGCCACGGACCCATCAACCGCCACAACCGGGCAACCTTTTCGGGACAGAAGTTGTGAAGGATACGAGCTTCTTCGATGCTGCCGGTAATACGTGGACCGGGACCGGCCGACCGCGGCACACGCCGCCGCCACACCGATCTCCGGTACCAGCACGACCATCGCATCCTCCATCACCCGCTCGGTCTCCTCGAGGAGACCGGCACGCCGTTGTCCGCGGGCGCGCTCCCGGACAACGTTTCCAAGAGCGCGTGCAGTTTTCCCTGGACATCGATCACGAGCTGGGCCTTCGCCAGCTCTCTCTCCAACCGCCCGTTCTTCGCGCGCAGCTCAGCGAGTTCGGTGTCACGGGCATCCGCCGGCGGCCGGCCGATCGGCCTTGACAACTCTGCCAAGGCGCCGGCGTCCCGGGCCCGGCGCCACAACGCGATATGCGCCGCGTACAGCCGCTCTCGGCGGAGGATAGCACCTTTCGCACCCGGTGACGTCGCCGCCTCGTACTCCGCCAAGATCGCCAGCTTGTAATCGGCGCTGAACGACCGCTTCTGCGCCCTCACCCGCACCTTCGGATCAGGCTGGCCCGCCTGGTCACCAGCATCGGCCAGCCGGCCGTCGTCAACCAGACCCGGCCCGGCGCTCAGCCCCACAGACACCGACATTCACTCCCTCCCAGCCTAGGTTTCCTCAAGGCCTCCGGCCGCGCGACAAAAAGCATGATCGCACGGCCTTCGACCAGGCAGGTTTCCTCAAGGCCTCCGGCCGCGCCACAAAAAGCATGAAGGGCATGGATCCGCCGTGAAGAGCATCACGGCGTCTGTCCATTACACGTACAACGTGCCCGTGGCCGCCGCACGCTCCAGGGAGTCCGGCGGGCTGAACCGTTCGCCGTAACGCTCGGCCAGCTCATGCGCCCGCGCCACGAATCCAGCCGGTCCCCCCTCGTATTGGTTGATGTACTGGAAGACGCCACCGGTCCACGAGGGGAAGCCGATGCCGAACAACGAGCCAATGTTGGCATCGGCTACCGACTCGATGACTCCCTCGTCCAGTGCGCGTACGGCCTCGATCGTCTCAGCGAACAACAATCTCTCCTTGAGATCGTCGAACGGGATCGTGCGGCCCGGCACCCTGAACGCCTCGCGCAAACCCGGCCACAGCCTCTGCCGACGGCCCGATTCGTCATACTCATAGAATCCGGAGCCGCCGGAACGACCTGTGCGCCCGAACTCGTCGATCATCCGGTCGATGACCTCGTCCGCTGCGTGCGCCTTCCAGACGCCGCCGGCAGCCTCCACCGCCGATCTGGTCTCCTGGCGAATCTTTCTCGGCAGCGTCAGCGTCAGCTCGTCGAGAAGCTGCAGCGCGCCGGCGGGATAGCCGGCCTGTAGCGCGGCCTGCTCGATGCTGGCGGGTGCGATACCGTCACCCACAGCCGCAACCGCCTCGTTGAGGAACGCAATGATGACCCGGCTCGTGAAGAACCCGCGGCTGTCGTTCACAACGATGGGAGTCTTACGGATCTGCTGCACGAAGTCGAAGACTTTGGCGAGAGTTCGATCCGAGGTGCGTCCACCCTTGATGATCTCGACGAGAGACATCTTGTCGACCGGCGAGAAGAAGTGGATGCCGATGAAGTCCTCCGGCCGCTGGACTCCCTGCGCCAGCAGGGTGATCGGCAGGGTCGAGGTATTCGAGCCGAGTACCGCGTCCGGATCGACGATCTCCTCGATCTCGCCGAAGACCTTGTGTTTCAGCTCAACGCTTTCGAAGACCGCTTCGACGACGAAGTCGACTCCGTCGAAGCGGGCCGGATCCTCCGTCGGCTGGATCCGGCCGAGCAGCGCAGCAGCCTCCGCCTCGGAGGTCTTCCCCTTGGACAGCGCCCTGGCCACGATTTTCTCGGCGACGGCCTTGCCCCGCTGGGCGTTGGCAAGGCTGACATCCTTCAGGACCACTGGGATTCCGGCCTTCGCCGCCGCATAGGCAATGCCCGCGCCCATCATCCCGGCCCCGAGAACACCGACCTTCGTCGCCTGGAACCGTTCGAACCCAGCCGGCCTGCTACCACCGGCCTTGATTTGTTGAGTGTCGAAGAAGAACGCCTGGATCAGATTCTTGGCCACCTGACCGGTGGCCAGGTGGATCAGATACCGGGTCTCGATCAGCGACGCCGTGTCGAGATCGACCTGCGCGCCCTCCACGGCGGCGGCGACTATGGCCCGCGGTGCCTCCAGCGGTGCGCCGCCCAACTGAGCACGCAGCTTGGCCGTCAGGCTGGGTAGGACCGACGCCAGGGAAGGGGAAGCCGGTGTCCCGCCGGGTATCTGGTAGTCCTTGGCATCCCACGGCTGACGTGCCTGGGGATTCTGTTGAATCCACGACTTGGCACGAGTGATCAACTCGGGCACGGTTGCCACGATTTCGTCGATCAGCCCGAGCTCGAGGGCGTCAGCGGGGCTGAAACGGGTTCCGGACAGCAGCACCTTCCCGAGGGCGTCGACGACGCCGAGGCTGCGCACGGTCCGCACCACCCCGCCGCACCCGGGCAGTAGCCCGAGCCCGACCTCCGGCAGACCGATCTGGTTCCCCGCAACATCGGCGGCGATCCGATGGTGGGTGGCGAGCGCGAGTTCGAGACCGCCACCGAGAGCAGCGCCGTTGATGGCGGCCACGACAGGTCTGCCGATGGTCTCCAAGGAGCGCAGCAGCCCTTTGATCCGGTTCAGATGTGCTGTGAACTCCGGAGCGTCCTCCTTGCGAAGCGCCTTCAGCTCGTTCAGGTTGCCGCCGGCGAAAAAGGTCTTCTTCGCCGACGTGAGGACGACACCGGTGATCGTCTCCTTCTCTCGCTCAAGCCTGTCGACGGTCCCCTGCAGCGATTCGACGAAGTCCCGGCTGAGGGTGTTCGCCGAAGCTTGCGGATCATCCAGGGTCAGCACGACGACGCCGTCGGAGTCATGCGCCCAATGGATGGTCTCTGTGTACGCCATAGTCGATCCACCCGCATCCGTCGAGATGTTCACACGCGCTCGATGATCGTGGCCACGCCCATACCGCCGCCGATGCACAGCGTGATGAGTGCCCGACGCTGATCCCTGCGCTCGAGTTCGTCGAGCATCGTGGAGACCAACATCGCACCGGTGGCGCCGAGCGGATGCCCCATCGCAATCGCTCCTCCGTTGACGTTCACGTTTTCCTCGGGGATCTTCAGATCCCTTGTCCACTTGAGCACCACCGACGCGAACGCCTCGTTGAGTTCGAAGAGATCGATGTCGTCCAGCGTCAGCCCGGCGCTGGCGAGCACCTTTTCCGTCGCCGGTTTCGGCCCGGTCAGCATGATGGTCGGATCGGCCCCGCTGATCGCCGTGGCGACGACTCTGCCGCGTGGCGTGAGGCCGAGATCCTTGCCCGCCTGCTCCCCGCCGACAAGGACGAGTGCCGCGCCGTCGACGATGCCCGAGGAGTTTCCTCCGGTGTGGACATGGTTGATTTTTTCGACCTCGTGGTATTTCTGAAGCGCGACGGCGTCGAATCCGCCCGACCTGCCGAGGCCTTCGAAAGACGCCTTCAACGCGCCGAGGGACTCCACTGTCGAACCAGGCCGACGATGCTCGTCGTGATCCAGGATCACGACTCCGTTGATGTCCTTGACCGGCACCACCGATCGCGCGAAGTAGCCGTTCCGCCAGGCCGTGTCGGCCTTTTCCTGCGAACGTACGGCGTACGCATCCACGTCCTCGCGGCTGAAACCCTCGATCGTGGCGATGAGGTCGGCGCCGATTCCCTGCGGGGCGAAGTAGTGGTCATAGGTCGTGGTCGGGTCGTTGAACAACGGCCCGCCGTCGGAGAGTATCGACACCCGCGACATCGACTCGACGCCACCGGCGAGGACCAGCCGGTCCCAGCCGGAGCGCACCTTCTGCGCCGCGATATTGGTCGCTTCCAGGCCCGAGGCGCAGAAACGGTTGACCTGTATCCCGCCCACCGTGTCCGGCAGTCCGGAGGCGATCGCCACCGCCTTTGCGATGTCGCCTCCCTGGTCCCCGATCGGGGAGACGACTCCCAGGACCACGTCATCGATATACGCCGGGTCCAGCTGCGGAAGTCTCGTCCGTACCTCGTCGATGAGACCCACCACGAGATCCAGAGGCTTCGTCCCGTACAGCGCCCCTTTCTTTCCCTTCCCGCGAGGGGTTCGAATTGCCTCGTAGATGTACGCCTCGGCTGACAAGGTCACATACCCTTCCTGGGATGTCGCCGGCAAAGGCGACCATTCATGACGGTCTGCACTGGGCGGGTTCGAGTCCGGCGTGTCGACGCCGGACTCTCAGGCCACGTCAGCTTGTGGGCGGCGTTCCCAGCACCAGGGCGAACGCCGCCCGGTTCTCGAGCCCGCCGGAGCGATCGACCGAGATGTACTTCAGCTCGGTGTAGGCGTCGAGTGCGTCGGGGCCGCCTTCGCGTCCCAGGCCACTCTGCTTGGTTCCGCCGAACGGATAGGCCGGGTTGATGACATGCCAGTCGTTCACATAGACCATGCCGGCATCCAGTTGCCGGGCCACGTCCACGGCGCGCGACTCGTCCCGTCCCCACACCCCGGCTGACAGTCCGTAGTTCGTGTCGTTGGCAATCTTGACCGCCTCGTCCACAGAGTCATACGTCAGGACGGTCAGTACCGGGCCGAAGACCTCTTCCCGGGCGATGCGCTGGTCGTTGGTGACGTCCGTGACGATGGTGGGCTCCACCCAGTTCCCAGCGGCGAACTCGGGTCCTTGTGGTACCCCGCCACCCAGGGCGATGGTAGCGCCCTCAGCCCGGGCCGACTCGATGTAGCCCAGGATGCGGTCCCGCTGCCCCGTGCTGATCACCGGGCCGACGTCGGTCGCAAGATCCAACGGGTTTCCGAGCTTGAGGGTCTTCGCCCGCTCCACCAGCCTGGCGAGGAACTCGTCCTTCAGGGTGCTCGGCACAAGAAGCCTGGTTCCCGCCTCACATGCCTGCCCGTTGTTGGCCAGGGCCGCGAACAGCGCTCCATCGACGGCCAGCGGCAGGTCCGCGTCATCAAGAACGATGTTCGGCCCCTTACCGCCCAGCTCCAGCGTCACCCGCTTGACCGTCTCGGCGGACTTACTCAGGATGCTCTTGCCGACTTCGGTCGAACCGGTGAACGCCACCTTGCGGACGTCCGGGTGCCCGCTGAGATAGGCACCCACCGGGTCGCCGTCACCGGTGATGACGTTGAGCACGCCCTTGGGCAGGCCGGCGGCCTCGAACTCCTTGGCCAGTTCGAGGGCCACCAAGGGCGAGTGCTCGTCGGGCTTGAGCACGACGGTGTTGCCCGCGGCGAGCGCCGGAGCGATCTTCCAGACGATGACCAGAAGCGGAATGTTCCACGGCACGATCGCGGCTACCACCCCGAGCGGTTCGCGGCGCAGAATACCCGCGGCCGGGATCGGTCCGATCTCGGGTCCGGGCTTTTCGAACTCGTAGGACTTCGCGAGGTCGGCGATATACCGGAGCTGGCCGATCGACAGGCCGAGATGCAGGGCTCCGGTGACGCGGATCGTCGCGCCGTTCTCGCGGGTCTGGAGAGCCGCGAGCTCCTCCAGCCGCTCCTCGAGACGATCGGCGACCGTGTGCAACAGCGCAGAGCGCTCCTCCGGAGGAGTACGCCGCCACTGCCCCGCCTCGTGCGCGGCCTTGGCCGCGGCAACCGCACGATCGACGTCATCCGTCCCGCCCTTGGCGACGGTTGCCACCAGCTCGTCCGTCGCGGGGCTGCGGATCTCGTACTTCTCCGCGGAATCAACCCATTCTCCGGCGATGAATAACTGGTAGTGCGGTACAGACATCTTGTCCTCCTTTGGACACAGCTGACCTTCAATGACGGCTGACCGGTACGGGCGCTCTCAGTCCAGCGCTCGGAGGTGCCGATACCTGCTTCGATAATAGAGGAGCGGATTGCGCTCCTCACGTGCCTGCAGGGACTCCACAAGACAGGTGACGATATGGTGGTCGCCACCGTCGTGGATCACGGCAACCTTTGCGCCGATGTGGGCGGCAGCGCTGTCCAGCGCCGGCGAGCCGTTGGGCAGCAGTGTCCAGTCGACTCCGGCGAACTTGTCCGCACCGCTTCGCGCGAACCCGTTGCTGACCTCGTCCTGCCCTTCGCTGAGGATGTTGATGCACAGGTTTCCCGCCGCTGCCACCGCCGGCCAGGACGTGGACGACTTGGCCGGGCAGAACAGAACCATCGGCGGTTCCAGGGACAGCGACGTGAACGACTGGCAGGTCAGGCCGACCGGCTGGTCTCCCGCTATCGCCGTCACGACGACAATCCCGCTTGCGAAGCGTGAGAGGACATCACGGAAGTGGGTGGAGTCCACGAGGGGAACCACCGGCGCAGACCGTTCGGACAGGCTTGGGCCGGCATGGCCAGTACAACTATGAGAACTCATCGTCATTCCCATGGTTCGGGGTTCTTCCTCATCTCGCAGGCCGATCGGGCTGGCGTTCACACGCTGCCAGGAAGGTGGCGACCGGCGTTCGGTGGAGCTATCCGATCTGGCGGGTGCGGCCGGCCCAGTAGGGCGCGCGAATCGTCTTCTTGTCAACCTTTCCAGCCGGATTGACCGGCAGCTGGTCGGTGAACACTATCGACTTGGGCGCGGGTACGCTGCCCAGCTGATGTTTGACGTGGATGATCAGCTCGTCCTCGCCGACACGCTGGTCGGGCTTGGTGACCACGACGGCGAATACGGCTTCGCCCCATTTCTCGTGCGGTACACCGAAAACAGCCGCCTGAGCCACCGCCGGATGGGTCAGCAGCACGTCCTCCACCTGCCGCGGGAAGACGTTGAAGCCGCCGCTTACCACCAGGTCCTTCTTGCGGTCCACGATGTAAAGAAACCCGTCGTCGTCGACAAAGCCGATGTCGCCGGTGTGGACCCAGCCGCCGCGCAGCGCCTCCGCGTTGCGCGAGGAGTCGACGTAGGTGAGCATCTGTCCGAGTTGCTGGGAGCAGATCTCGCCCGGCTCGCCGACTGGCAGCGGCCGGTCCTGCTCGTCCTGAATGGTCAGCTTCACATACGGCAGCGGCCGGCCGGCCGACGCCAACCGCTTGACACCTTCCTCGGTGTCCACCCGGTGGTCCTCTTTCCGCAGGCACGACACGTACCCCGGTTCGGTACCGGCATAGGCCTGAATGAAGATCGGGCCGAATATATCGAGTGCCTCACGGAGACGTTCGGGAGCGATCGGGGCACCCGCGTAGATCATGGTCTTGAGCGACGAGAGGTCGAACTTCGCCCGATCAGGGTGATCGAGCAACAGATAGACGATCGTCGGGACCACGGCCGTGGCCGTCACCTTCTCCTTCTCGATCTTCTCGAGGAGAGTACTGACGTCCAGCCCCGGCAACATCACATTCGTGCCGCCGCGCAGAAAGGTCGGCATCACGAAAATCTGGGTGTAATGGGTCAACGGAGCGCCGTGGGCAAAAACCTCACCCGGCCGGATGTCGCCGATCTCCAGGCCGGCGGTGATGCTGTAATGCGCCCACGTAAAGTGAGAATTGATCACACCCTTCGGCTCTCCGGTACTTCCGGAGGTGAAGAGCACATATGCCTCGTCATCCTCTGAAATAGCCACCGAGGGGGGTGTGTCCGGTTGAGAGCCGAAGTGCGTCGCATAGTCGAGAATACCGGGAACAGTCGTGTCCGCGGGCCCACGTCCGTCGTCGAGTCGAATGACCCGCCGCAGGTCGGGCAACCCGGTGACCACCTCGGCGATAATCGCGTCGAACTGTGCATGATATATAAGCGTGGTCGCCGCGGTCTGCTTCAGATTGGCCCGATGACCGGCGGCGGCAGCCCGGGTCGGCAGCTGTACCAGTACCGCTGCGGCCTTCCAGATGCCGTGCTGGGTCGGGATGAACTCCAAGACGTTGGGCAGGAGCAGGCCGACCCTCTCCCCCTTGGTGACCCCTAACGTGCCGAGCCCGTGAGCAACCCGGTTGGCCCACGTCTGCATCTGCCGGTAGGTCAGCCGGCGATCGCCATCGACGATCGCCGTCGAATTCGCGTAGTACAGACAGGCCCGATCGAAGACCTCTGGCAGCGTGCCCCACATGAGTGGTCTACCTCCACCTTCTGGAAATGCCGTTCACCGGGGCTTGTAGAAGCAAGTCCTGGGCCTGTTGGTATTCGTGCGCAAGCCGTTCCGCCAACACCGAGATGTCGAAAACCGCGTCGATTCCGGACACCGAGTGGCCAGCCGCCCAAACGTTGGGCTGGGCAAGCAGCCGGTCCTGGGCGAAGCCGGTATGAGTGTTGCCGTCGAGGCCGGTGGGCGGAGCCTGCGTCACGCCGTGGGCCTCGAGCCAACTTCTGAGCACGTTGGCCGACAGGCCGCTGACCTGCACCGAAGATACGATATCGTCGAGCGTGGCCTCGACCACCGCTTGCCGATACTCCGCAGAGGCCAGGCTCTCGGTTGTGGCGATGAATCGAGTACCGAGATAGGCCAGGTCGGCACCGGCGGCCCGAGCGGCCAGGACACCATGACCGTCGCTGATGCCGCCGGCCAGAACCAGGATCCCGTCGTAGTCGTTGCGCAGAGCCCGTACGAAGGAGACCGGATTGGCCCACCCGGTCTGTCCGCCGGCACCGGCGGACAGCAGCACCAGGCCGTCCACACCGGACTCGATCGCTTTGTGGGCGTGGCGCAGGCTCGCCACGTCGGCCAGCACCAGGATGCCGGCATCGTGCAACGGCCCGATCACTGCCGCGGGAGACCCCACGCTGGTAATGACGATCTCGGGGCGATGCCGCAGCAGGCAGTCCAGGTCGCCGGACAGCCGTGCGTTGGATCGGTGCACGACGAGATTCGCGCCCACCGGGGCAACGGGCGAGGACACGGAGTCAGTACGCTTCGTTGCCGCGGCAATGTGTGACAGCCATGCGTCCAACTCGTCAGTACTTTTCGCGTTATGGGTAGGAAAAGTACCGATGATGCCGTGCACAGCGGCGGCGATCACAAGATCGGGGCCCGACACGTCGGTCATCGGCGCCGCCACCGCCGGAAGTCTCAGTCGTTGATGCCATGCTTGGGGTAATGCCACCGGTACCTCCCACGATTGGCGCAGCGGCGCCGACTCCGGTCCGCCTGTTCAGTCCAACGAACCGGGATCGACGTCCTTCTCCCAGTGGCGCGGGGTGCGGACTGGCAACCCGAGCTGCTGGAATACCGGTGTGTCGTTCCAGTTGGTCAGCTCACGGTCGATTCTGCCGTCGGCATCGAAGTGGTGCCAGGTTTGTCCCCGGGTGGTGAGCTTTTTGCCCTCGGTAGGCACACCCTGGTACCCGGCAAGATGCTCACCGGTCCAGCACCACAGGATCGTGACGGCTTGCGACCCGTTGCCCCCGGTGGTTTCGATCGCTTCGAGCACCTCGAAACGATGAATTCCCATACCGTTGTCGGCATCCTTGTTCGCGTACGGAGCAAGCTGCTCCCGGAGGTCGGCCTTGCTGGGGGCCGTGTCAGGAACCTGGTCGGCATCCTGATGGTCCTCGTACCCGACGTCGTCCGTGTACAAAGTGATCGCCACGTCGGTGTCGCTCGTGATCGCCTGCGTCCAACGCTCGGCGTGTTCGGCGGCCCGGCTCATCGATGTACTCCGTTTCGCTCCTGGTTGGCCTGATTGGGAGTCAGGCGACCATCACACCCGTGAGCACCGGGCCGGTGACGCCGCGGTGAATCGACACCGGCAGGCCCGGGGCGTGCAGCGGGGCGGCCGCGTCCCAGTACGTCAGCTCCCGCCTGATCCGGCCGTCGGAGTCGTAGCCGTGGAAGGTCTGCCCGGAGGTACTGAACGGCTTCCCACCGGTCGGTAGCACTGGATCCCGATACCGTTGTCTGGTCAACGTACCGGCTGTGCGCTTTCACCGCGCTTTCACCAAACGCCTTCAGCGATAACACGGCGAACCGCTGAGAAGACATCTGGTCACCCCTCCTTCTGGAGTACCAGCGGGCCGAAGGATACACGATCATGGTTTTCGCACGCACCCGCGGCCTCCCCAGGAAACCTGGGAAAGACGCTGCCGATCCGGTCGGCGGGTAGGTAGGTGAACCAACCGTAGAACCAGTTTGAAGATGCCGCCTCATCCTCCGGGGGTAAAGACGGTGCCCCTTCGGGTGAACCGGCAGGCCAGCGCGGCACGCGCCGCCGCGTAGTCCGGCCACGGAAGATCCCCCGCCGGTCGACGGTGACCGGCTTGCCGTGCCCTCGTAACGATGAGAAGCCACGGTCGCGGACCGAGTGCGTCCATGGACAGCACGCTTGTGACACGCCGCCGGAATCTCCCTGGCAAGCGGCCGTTCCCAGAGTTGTGTCACCCCATCGAAGGGCAGAATCTCTCCTGTGGGGAGATTCCGACGGGAGGCGTCGCGATTAGGTTTACGAGCACATGGTCGTCGATGGTTGGGAGTGAGTTGCGGTATGGGGAAGCACGACGTGGAAATAACCCCGGCCGAGCAGGCCGAGGTGATACAGATAGCCCGTTCGCTGGCGAAGCATTTCGCTGAGGCCGGACCACGGGCTGATGCCGAGAACCGCTTTCCGACCGAGCTCGTGCCGCTCTACAAGGAGAGCGGCCTGCCCGCCCTGGCCGTCCCGAAGAAGTACGGCGGCCTCGGCGCCGACATCTGGACCACTACCTTGGTGTCCAGGGAGCTCGCCAAGGGCGACCCGGCCATCGCGCTGGCGTTCAACATGCACCAGACCATGATCGGTATCTTCCGTGGCCTACTGGACGAGGAGACCCGCGAGCGGGTCTTCTCCGAGGTCGTCAACGAGCGCAAGATCGTCTGTGGGCCCTTCAGCGAGGACCGGGCCGGGCTGACCGGCCTCGCCGACACCGTGGCGGTCCCCGACGGTGAGGGCGGCTGGCACATCAGCGGCAAGAAGACCTGGGCCACCCTCTGCCTGGGGGCCGACATCGTCGCCTTCAACGCCACCGTCACCGACCCCTCCGGAGAGCTGCCCGAGGACTTCCAGGAGCACGCGGCCCGCGAGTCCGTCTTCGTCATACCGATCGACACGCCCGGGATCAGCATCATCGAGACCTGGGACACCCTGGGGATGCGCGCGACCGGCACCCACACGCTCGTCTTCGACAAGGTCCACGTGCAGGCCTCGTCGTACGGCGGCAACTTCCGCAACGGCCTCTTCGGCGAGTTCGAGTGGGCGTCGCTGAGCTTCTCCGGTGTCTACCTCGGCCTCGCGGAGAAGGCCTACACCGAGACCCGGGAGATCCTCAAGAAGAAGTCCCTCGGTGCGACGCAGGAGGGCAAGGACGTCGCCCTGAAGGGGATCGGCTACATCCAGTACGGGCTTGGCAAGATTCTGCTGGAGACGGAGACGGCGGCCCGGGCGCTGGAGACGACCGCCCGGATCCTCATCGAGGGCCGTGACGCCGAGTGGGACCCGATCGCGCGGGCGGCGTTCGTCGACGTCACCAAGGTCGCCGCGACCGAGACGGCGATCAAGGTGACGGACGCCGCGCTCCGTCTGGTCGGCGGCTCGGCCTTCCGGCGCGGGCACGTCCTGGAGCGGCTCTACCGGGACGCCCGTGGCGGACCGTTCCACCCACTGACGACCGACCAGGCCTACGACCTGCTCGGCCGGTCCGAACTGGGCCTGCTCGGCGCTCCGTAGAGGTGGACCTCAACCGGCGAGCGCTGCACTGACGACCGCTGTACCGACTACAGCGCTCTGTCTGTGGTGACCGCGACTTGTTTCAGCCGCGGTCACCACAGAGGTTCGCCGTCACCATCCGGTGAAAATCGGCTATCTGGTGAGGATCGGCGCCGCACTCACCACGATCATGACTCGCGATTCAGGCATTGACCTCACGCATGGTCATCCCGAGGGATCCCGCGATCGCCTGGGACCGGTTCACCGCGCCGAGCTTGCGCAGAATGTGTTTCACATGTGACTTCACGGTCTCCTCGGCGATGACGAGCGTTTCCGCGATGGCGCTGTTCGTAGCACCCGCCACCATCAGCTCCAGGACCTCCGATTCCCGCGCGGTGAGATCGCCGCCGGTGTGCGCGGCGGCAATCGGGGCGGGGAGGACACCGTTGCCAGGCATGGCTCCGGTGTCCGCATGCCGCGAGAGATCGATGCCCGCGTCACAGAACTCGTTCATCATCTGGACCGCCGAGGAGAGGATCTCGCGGACGTGGTTGCGCTGAGTACGGAGACGCTCCATCAACACGGCTCGTTCATAGACGTGGCTGAAGCCCTCGGCGAACATCCAGAGAACGTCCCGGTCAACATCGTCGACGCGACGCGACGACGGATGGTGATCCGCGTGCAGGAAACCGACGACGTCCGTCCCACGCATCACCGGGGCCACGACATAGGACTTGGAGTGCCCGGACTCCACGATGATCGACCGGTGGACGTTCGTGCTCGCGGTGTCGTACACGACCGTGGGCTGGCACTCGGTCAGCAGCCTGGTCTCGGGCGTCAGGCCCTCGAGTGGAATCGGCTGGTCGACCCAGCGCGCAAACCATGACTCGAACTCGTCACCGTTGCTGAAGTAGGCCATCCACGGACGCCAGACGCCGTTCTCCACCCGCGAGAGCACCGCGCGACCGAACCCGCAGCGATGTACCAGTTCTTCGCACACTTGATCCAGCAGGTCAGTCGAGCTCGGCAGCCCTCGCAGACGCTGCAGTCCGGCGGCGCAGTCGGCGAACCGCCGTGTGCGCAGGTTCAGGTCGTACTGGTAGAGGTCGAAAGCGAGTTCCTGTAGATCCAGGATGAGACGGTACAGGTGTAGGCCGGCCTCGCTGACTGGACCGGTGACGACTCGTAACCGGTCGATGCAGTGCCCGGTCAGGGTGGAGACGACCTCGGCCGACGTCGACAGGCCATCGGGAACAATGGATGCCGTCGGCTCCACGTGGAGGGCAGCACGAACCTCACAATGCATGAATTCGATGCGAGCGGCGAGATCACGTCCACGCCGTCGCCAACCTCGGTCGCCGGCAGGCGTCGCAAACATGCTGGGTTTGCGGTCAGGGGCCGCCGCGGTCATAACGCGCGGTCCTGACTGCGCGCGAGGTACAGGTACCGGGCGATCGCCTCGGCTCGGTTCGACGCGTGCAACTTGCGCAGGATGTGCTTCACGTGTGATTTCACCGTAGTTTCGGAAACGGTCAGGCGATCGGCGATCTGTGCGTTGGTCGCTCCGCTGGCCAGCAGAGCGAGCACCTCCCGCTCCCGTGGGGTGAGCCCGTCCGGGAGACGGGGCGCCGAGGCCGCGAGCATGGACGGCAGCGACACCGGCGGCCTGGATTCCGTAGCCGGAATGTTCTGCCGCACGAGCTGGACCGGGGCGGCGCTGAGCCCCTCGGTCATCGTTCGGGCGGCGTAGAACGCCTTCCCGATCCGCTCGCGCTGCAGTGCAAGGCGTTCGAGAAGCACCGTGCGCTCGAGGATCAGGCCGAGGCCGTCGGCGAAGATCTGGATGCGGTCGCGGTCGTCACCGGTCAGGCGACGCCCCGACGAATATGTGTCCGCGTGTAGGTAGCCGACGACCGAACCACCCGCGATGATCGGCGCGACGACATACTCTCGCGTCTGGGACACCTCGATCAGTGGACGGAAGGCTCGGGTCTCGGACTGCGCGTTCTGGATCAGCGCCGGCGCCTTCCGGCGGACGAGTTCGGCTTCGGGCATCGAGGACGTCAACGCAATCCTCAAGTCCTGGATGAAGTCCCGAAACGCCGCGTTGACCGCACTGTCAGTGTCGACCTCGACATGCAGCGTAGCCGGCAGCCAGGTCGAACCGCGCAGGCTGGAAATCATCGCCCGGTCGAATCCACAGGCCGCGCACAAGGCGGCCGGAGCGGACGCGATGACCTCCGCGGAGGTCGTTGCCCGGCGCACCCGAGCGAGCTCCTCGCGGATTCGGCTCAGTGCTTGGAACGGCATTCCCAACGTGCGCTCGCGCAGATCGGTCTGCACGGCACTGAGCTCGGCAAGGAGGTCACAGGCCCGGGCGGAGTGCCCCGCCTGGAGTTCCGTGCCGATGGATTCGCCGTCAATCCGCTCGAGCCTGGCCGCAAGAGCCGAGGCCAACCGGCTGCCGGGCTCGGCCGGAGCCGCATCCACCGCCACATGTAATGCCGAGACCAGCAGCCCCTGCCGAACCCGGAGGTCTGCCTGTGCCAATGTAGTAGTGGAATATGGTGACGCCACTGTCCCTTGTCCTCCACATCCGAAGTGTGACCGATCGCGACGACAGCGCCCCCCGACGTCCGTCGCCCCCTCTGGCAAAGTCAGCCACAGCCCCAGAGCCCAGGTCCATGTGTTGCAGAATTTACTTCGGGACAAACCGTAGGTGATTCAGGTCACGTCGTCAAGTCACCTCGTCAAGGTCCTTTGACAAGGCCCTTTCGTCGAGGCTCCCGTCGTCAGGGCTTCCAGCCGGCGTAGGCAGGCCGGCAGATGTCGCCGGCCGGATATCAGCCGTGCAGGATGCGAGCGGCAACCAGCTGCAACTTATCCGTTACCCCTGGCTGTTTTCGCAGATGGGCCGTGCGTGCCACGTCGTTGACCACCATCAGCACGGCGTGGATACGAAAAAGCGCCGCGGACCGGTCCAGCTCCGGGTGCGTGACCTCCATCAGGGACACCCATTCCGCGACGTAATCGTGCTGCGTCTTACGAATTCTGTGACGATTCGGATACGGTAGGTTCATAACCTCGGCGACCAGCACGTTGACGAGATCAGTATGTGCCATCGCGAAGTCGATGTAAGCCACCACCGCGTTCTCCAGTCCGTCCAAGGCGGTCGTGGCAGTCGACAGCGCTCGGGACATTCCCAGCTGCAGGGGCTCGGCCGCGCGCGCGACGATCGCCGTCAGCAGGTCGGCCTTTGTGGCGAAATGCCGGTAGACGCCGGTGCTGGTCACCCCGACCTCGGCGCCGACCTCCTCCATGGTCACCGTCTGATAGCCACGGCTGCTGAACAACCGGGCCGCGGCCACCAGCAGCGCCTCACGACGCACCCGGGGTGACAGGCCCGTCTCAGCAGCGCCGGGATCCGTACCCGGGACCTCGGACGCGGCGCCGGCGATGTCGGCGGTACACACCGACAGGGCCATCCTGCGAAGCAGCGCGACCATCGCCTCCGGCGGGGCCGAGACCCGGTGGTAGGAAGGGCTGGTGAGCACGGCGAGTGCACACCATGCCAGCAGCTCGGCGTCATCTCGGCTCAGCTCGTCGCGCGTGTCGTTCATGGCGGTGACAAAGCCCGACAGGAAGGCGAAGAACCTCTCCCGCATTCGCTGCCGCTGCTCGTCGCTGAGATGGCGGGTCTCCCGACTCCACAACACTCCGAGATCACGCCGCCTGCCCGCGGTTTCAGCCAGGTCCTGCACCATGGCCGTGAGCTGACCGCAGCGATGCCGATCGACGACGGCCGCCGCCAGCTCGAAACTGTCGGTCAGCGTGCACGCCAGCAGCTCTTCCTTGCTGCGGAAATGTCGATAGAGCGCGCCGGCGGTGATCCCGACCGCGCTGGCGATGTCCTCGGTACCCACGTTGTGATAACCGAATCGATAGAACAGGTCACTGGCCGCAGTGATGATCTGAGCTCTGCGGTCGCGTGGGCGCGGAGTCCTCGTGATCGTTCCTCTGCCACCACGCTCACTCACCGTCTGCTCCCCCTGCCGTCCCGTTCGGATGCGGATCTCACCCAAGCTCCCCTGCCGAGGCCGGCGGACAAAGCACGATCCGACGGCAACGCCCTCAACCGGAGTCCTCAGCCGGAGTCCGAGCCCGTGGACCGGCACCGTCGCAGGCCGCTGAAGGGATGGGAGTTGTTGACCCATTAAGTTACTCCTGATTTACTTCTCGCCGTCGGAGTCAATTCTCCACGATCGGTCGTACGTCGATCGCGCCTTGATCCCGGCATCGCTCTTCTGCTTGGTACAGCGCTGGTCGGCTTCCCGTATCGGGCGGCCGGCCAGGAGAAACGATGATCCTCACCGGCGTTCGCGACCGGCGGGCCCACCCATGCGCCACCGGGTCGTCAAGGCACGGCATCCGACCTGCGCGGGGCGAGTCGACCCCGGTAGCAGACACGAACCGCCACCGTGACGATCAGAAGGAGCTGGCAGTGCTGGTTGACGGACACATCGGTGGATCTATAGACGGGACCAGCGGTGCGGACATCGCTGGCATCTCGGCTCAGATCACGGAGGCTGAGCAGATCGGCTACGACGGGGTATGGACGACCGAGATCGGCCGCGACCCGTTTCTGCCACTGCTCCTGGCTGCGGACCGCTCGCCGCGGCTACAGGTCGGGACGGCCATAGCCGTGGCGTTCGCCCGTAACCCGATGACCATGGCGTCAACAGCGAACGATCTTCAAGCATTCAGTTCCGGCCGGTTCGTACTAGGTCTGGGCTCTCAGATCAAACCACATATTCAGCGCCGTTTCAGCATGCCGTGGTCCGCACCGGCCGACCGGATGCGGGAGTTCGTCCTGGCCATGCGGGCAATATGGCGTAACTGGCACCACGGGGAACCTCTTGACTTCCGCGGTGACATATACCAGCACACGTTGATGACGCCGACGTTCAATCCCGGCCCCAACCCCTACGGCCCGCCGCCGGTTCTGATCGCCGCGGTCGGAGCGAAGATGACCTCGGTTGCCGCGGAAGTCGCCGACGGAATGCTGGTGCATGCGTTCACCACGGAACGCTACCTGCAGGAGGTCACGCTCCCCAACGTGGAGTCGGTCCTCCATGAAAACGGAAAGAAGCGGGAGCAGTTCACGCTGTCCTACACGGGACTGGTGGCCACCGGGCTCGACGAGAAAAGCTACGACGAAGCAGTGCGGACGGTACGTAATCGCATCGCCTTCTACGGGGCCACGCCGGCCTACCGCGGCGTCCTGGAGCTGCACGGCTGGGGTGACCTGCACACAGAGCTCCACCGGCTGTCCAAGCAGAACGACTGGGACGTCATGACCGAGCTCGTGGACGACACCGTGCTGCACACGTTCGCGGTGGTCGGCGAACCGGCTGCGGTCGCGAAGGATATCCGGCGCCGTTTCGACGGCCTGATCGACCGTTTCACTCTGTATGTGCCCTACACAATGGCCGACGAGGCCCGGCGGACCATTGTGGCGGGGCTGCAGGAGAACTGACCGGCTGCCGGCGGCGCGAAAACATAAAAAATGATCACGCCGCCTTTGCCCCCTGGTCAGATGGAAAGGATCGGCCCGACCACGCCGAGCAGGACGAAGAACACCGCGATGATCTGACAGGACCACGCGCCCCGACGCAATGACCGCTCCTTTTTCGCCTGCCCCTCCGCTGACAGGGATGTCGGCACGAGTTCAGCGGCATGTCGACGTCCCCACCGGCCGATTCCGAAAAACGCGGCAGCGAACACCAACTGCAGTATCGCGGCGGTCATCGTGACGGCGGAACGGACGACGGTGAAATGGACGACGGTGAAATGGACAATGACGGTGGTTGCACGCCGTTCGCGCCCGGCTGCGGAACCGCCGCGGAATCGTCGGGTGGCGGCGCGTCGGGATCCGCGGGCCGGTAGTCGTCGGCGTACTCCACGTCCGCCGCTTTGATCCGTTCGGCGAGCCACTTCCGCCATACCGCGAGCGCGCGCTCGGAGCGAAGCGCGTCACGTACCTGATCCTTGACCTGCTCGTAGGGCGGCTGGACAGCTGGTTTGCTCTCGACGACCTGGCCGACGTTCCACCCGAAGCGGGTCTGCACCGGACCGAACACCGAGCCCACAGCAGCCGCGAACGCGGCCTTGGCGTACTCGGACTCCAGCTGCGGGGCGGCAACAAGCCCCAGATCGCCCTGTTTGCTCCGGGTCGCCTCGTCCAGCGACGTCTCGTTCACGAGGGCGGCGAAGTCCGTCCCGGAGCTGGCACGCTGCACCACCTGGTCCGCCTGCTCCTTGGTGGCGACCACGGTGTTGCGCAGGTGTCGCTGCTCGGGAACCAGGAAGTCCGCTTTGTGACTGTCGTAGTACGCGGGCAGCTGGTCGTCAGCGACGGTCCCGGCCGTCGGGCCGGTCACGTCCTGGAAGAGCCGTGCCGTGCGCTGCTGACGCTTGATCTCGTCGAGGACGTCGTTCTCGGACACGCCCAGCTTGCCCAGCAGGTCGGTGAAGGCACGCTGCCCGTCCGACCCCATCTGCTCGTCGATCATCTTGTTGAGGGTGTCGCGGGCCGACTTGTCCGCGATCACGATCTGATGGTCGGCGGCGGCGTTGTCCAATATCATCCCGACCGCGACGGCCTTGGCGACGTCACGGCGGAACTGCTCCAGTTCCGTGCCTCCGACGGGCTCACGAATCCCGTAGAGAGCACCGAGGACCTTGACCCGGTTGTGCAGCTGGTCCTTGGTCACCACGGTGCCGTCGACGCGGAAAGCGGCGTCGCCGGGCAGCCCGACCACCAACGGCACGATGAGGAACGCGAGCCCGGCGATGACCAGCGGTATCAGCACCGCCAGGACGATGCGGGCCCATAACCGGCCCGGCAGGCCCGGTAGGCCCGGTAACGTGACCTTCACACCTTCGCCTCCGTCCTCGCTGCGCTCAGCGCGCCACCCGGCCTCGTCACGCTGAGCGCACCGTCGGCCCGCGGCGCACGCACCGGGCGGGTAGGGAACAACCGGACGACGACAAACGCCGCCAGCAGCGACAGGCCGACCGTGGCCGCCAGAAAGATACCGAACTGCCGGATGAGCGACAGACTCGACGCCGCCAACGCCAGATAGCCGGTGGACGCGGCCGCCGCCGCCACACCCACCGACCGGCGCAGCCGCGGCGACCGACGTGTGTACCCCTGACCGAGCAGCACGCTGAACTCGCAGGCGGTGGCGGTGGCCAGCGAACCCAGTGTGACGGTCAGCGGGGTGAGTGCGACGCCGCACACCCACGCCCCGGCCAGTCCCCACCCGGTGGCCAGCACCGCGGCCAGCACGGCGCGCACGGCGTCGGAACGGCGCGGCAAGCCCACCAGGAGCACCAGCCCCGCCGCCGCGATCCCGATCAGACTCGCCGGGTACCGGTCCCCGGACACCAGCTCGTATCCGCGGGCGGCCACCACCGGCAGCCCCACCAGGTCGGCACGCAGCCCCGCCGGCGGCGGGGGCAACGAGGCACGCACATCGTCCAGCAGGATCTTCTGCTCCGCGACGTCCTGGAGCTCGACACCGAAACTGATCACCGCCTGCCGGGCGTCGTCGCGCACGACGGCGGCGCCGAGGTAGTGCGGGAGCTGCTCGAGCCCGGCCGTGATCTGGTCGGGTGTCGGCGAGGATCCCAGGAAGGCCAACAGGTCGGGAAGGCTCACGATGGGATGCAGGTCGCCGCCGAAACGCCGGATGGTGGCGTCCTCGGCCTGTCGCATCCAGGCCAACGCCTCCGGCGTCACCACGTTCACCCCGCTGACCAGGATCTGGACTTCACCTGCCGATCCGAGCACGTCCTCGGCGTGCTGCGCGTCAGCCAGCGCGGGCACGCCCTGGGCGAGCCGGTCCGGCCGGGCTTCGACATCGAGAGACGCAAGCGCCGACCAGCCCAGTCCCGCGACAGCGACAAGCACGATCAGCACGCCGATCCGGCGTGCTCTCGACATCGTCGGCACCGGCTCGTCGTCCGCCGGTGGTTGCTCGACCTCGGTGGTCACGACCCGGTACCGGAACAGGACCGCCAGCCCGACGGCCACCAGGACACCGGCCGCAAGCGCGAATCCGAGGTCTCGGACGAACGGCACCGGCGACAGCCCCAGGGAGGCAAAACCCGCGGCGCTGGCCAGTGCCGCCACGAGCACGCGCCGCGGTTCGGCTCCCCGGATCAGGTAGGCGGGAAAGTCGCTGCCGATCCCGACGAGGATGGGAAGGAACGCGACGACCCCGAGCGAGAGCGGACGCCCCAGCCACCCGAGGGCCGCGAGCGTGAGCACTGTCGCGCCGAGTGTCGCGACCAGGGGCAGCAGCCGGTGGCGTCTGCGCCGCACCCAGGGCAGCAGCACGTAGCACGCGGCGATCAACCCGAGGGCCAGCGCGCCGAGCAGGGGGATCTCGCGCCGTACCTGCCCACCGAGATCGGCGGCGACCGCGGGCATGCCGGTGACGGTCAGCCGTGTCGTCCGCAGCCCGGCGGTTTCCGCGATCCTGCGCGCGGCGGCGACCAACCGCTCGGTTCCCGCCTGGTCCAGGCCTTCCCGGGGACGGACGAGGATGGCGACGGCGTTCGGTGCCGGCACGACGAACCGCCACTGCTGCCGGGGAGCGCCCCCCTGCTCGAACACCACCGCGTTGACGAAAGCCGGATTGCGCATCGTGGGCAGACCGGCGGGCAGACCACGCACGAGCAGGCTGCCGTACCGCAGGTCGAACTCCGCGACCGCCGCATCGCCCGCTTCGGTGACCTGGGCGTCGGAACGACCGTCGGCACGCGCCTGCTCTTCGGCCGTGGCCCGCAGGGCGTCACGCTTGCCGGACACGGTCGCGAGCAGGTTCTGCGCCGAACCCGCGATCTGGTTCAGCACGGTCCCCGGGCCGTAGACCACGGCCACGTCGGGCAGCTGCGCGAGATTCCCCTCCAACCCCAGCAGCTTGGGGATCTCGTCGGTGCCGAGCAGCTCACGGGCGTTGGCCGACTCCGCGAGGATGACGATCGGGTCACCGCCGAAGGAACGCGCGGACTCCTGCAACGCGCGCTGCGCCGGATCCCCGGCGGGCAGGAAGGATGTCGTCGTGGTGTCCGAGCGGACCCGGGTGAGCCCCATGCCCGCCGCTAGCGCCACAACCACCAGGACGGCGAACCCGGCGCACTGCCGCGCGGACGGGCGCCACCGCACGGCTGTGCGCCACCCCGCGGACGGGCGCCACCGAGCGCCCGGCAGCCGCAGTGAACGGATCCACCGCGACGCCGGACGCCGGAAGGCAGGTCTGCGAAACCTCATCCGCGGTCTTGCTCCACCCGCGGGTACGGCCCAGTGAAAGGTCCGGGTTTCGCGCCCGTGCCGGGTGCCGGATACGGGTTGGTGTAGGTCAGCACATCAAACGGCACGGGTGTCTGCACGGATTTTTCGTTGACCAGGGGCGCCAGTCTGACGAAATGGGCTCCGGATTCATCGGTGTACTGGAGAATCGCGTTGAAGTTGGCGAAGAAGGCCGCCAGTTCGGGCCCGTAGGGTTTGATGTAGGACAGCATCGGGTTGACATCCCGGAGCATCGTCTGCACCGGAGGAATGGCGCCGCGTACGTCACCACCCAGCGTGGGCACGCGGGTGAGTGTGTCGGGTGCCAGATCGAGCGTTCCTGACAGCGGGGCGAGCAGCCCGCGCAGATCAGCCGATGTTGCGGGCAGCTCCTGCAACGCCGAGGTGAGCAACGGCGACGCGGCCTTCAGATCGGAGGCGACCGGAGCCAACGCCCCGGCGAGCTTCGTCAGGGTGCCCGAGGCTGTCTTGGCGCTGTCGAGCACGCCGGGCGCCTGGCGCAGCACGTCCTCGATCGCCTTCCGCTGGCCTGCGGTCGCCTCGGTCAGCCGGTTCGCGTTCCCCACCAGGGCGGCGATCTGCCCCTGGCCGGTGTCGAGGGCCTGCAGCACCGTGGACGTCTGCTGTGCCAACGCCTTGAGATCGTCGGACTGGGCCGCGATGGCGTCCAGGGCGGTGTGCCCCTCCCGGCCGAGGTTTCCCAACCCGGCCAGGGCCGCGGACACGTCCTGCTGGGTACCTTCGGTCCCCTCTCCCAACGACCGGAGCAGGCTGCCCAGTTCCTCGCGGGTGTCCGTGTCCAGGCTGGCCAGCACGTCGCGCAACTGCACGCTCGGTTTCACCCCGTCACCGGGGATGGTGGCGCCGGAGGACAGCTCGTTACCGTGGCCGTCGGTGATGTCCAGGTAGCTCTCCCCGACGAGGGAACGCTCTCCCAGCCGCACGGTCACCCCTTGGTGGAGCGGGGCAACCTTCTCGTTCAACGCGAACTCGACCCGCATCCCGTCGGCCTGCCGGGTGACCGTGCGCACCTGGCCGACATGCACGCCCGCGATCTGGACACGGCTCGCCGTCACCAGGTTGTCGACATCCTCCAGCACAGCGACGGCGGTGTACTCGCCACTGTTGATCACCGGTATCCGCACACCGGCACCGGTGGACAGGTAGAGCACGATCGCGAAGCTCCCGCCGAGGAACACCAGGACGGTCACCAGCCGGCCCAGTGACCCGGTCAGCATGCGTCTCATCAGTTGCCTCTCTGGGACGCGGGGGGCAGACCGTTCTCCGCTCCCGGGAAATAGCCGTTCGGTGGCTGCTTCGGCAACACTCCGGCACCGGGGAGAGGCACGATCAAGTGCCCGCGGATGATGCCGCCCTGCGCGTCGCCCGCGCCGAACACCGACGAGGTGTTGTACACGAACGCCTTGATGTCGGTGAGGTAAGACATCACCGTCTGCGTGTCGCGGTCGAGGTTACGGGTGACCGGCCTGAGGTTCACCAGGGAGTCGTCGATGTCGTTCACCATCGGGCGCAGGTCGGCGACCACCGGCCGGGCTTTGCTGATCACAGGCTTCGCCGCGTCGACCGTCGCGCCGAGCTTGCTGACGGTGCTTTCCAGCCGTTCCAGCGTCTGCGGCAGGTCGCCGGAGGCGCGGTCGAGGTTGTCCAGCGTCGGGTTGAGCTGCTTGGTCAGCTCCTGGGTGCTGGTCAGCGTGTCCCGGAGCTGGTCGGTCAGCCCGGGAAGCTGCGCGAGACTGTCCCGCAGCGCGCCGTCGTTGCTCGCCAGCGTGCTGAGCGTCTGCTGGGTCGCCGTCGCGAGCTGGGCGACCCGCTCATCGTTTCCGCCGACCGCCGTGGAGATCTGCGACAGCGCGGTGACGAGCTGGCTGATCTTCTCCCGGCGTGTCTGCAGCGCCTCGACCACCGGCTGCAGCTGGGTCAGGGTGCCGTCCGTCGCCGCCAGCCCGCCGGGCAGCTGCTCGGAGGAGCGTGCCAACGCGATGTCGGACTCGACGAGCATGTCGGTCAGGGCCAGCTGCGCGCGTTCGTCGAGATGGTTGAGCACCTCGTCGGCCTGGAGCGGCCGGGTGGTCTGGCTCAGCGGGATGATGCCTTTCGCCGGCAACGGGTTGCCCGGCGGCCCACCGGGGTTGATCTCCACCGACATCTCGTTGAGCGCGTTCTTCGGGCGCAGCACCGCGCGGGCGTTGTCGTAGACGGTGTGATCAGGCTCGACCTGCATGGTGAGAACGGCCGTCCCGCGCTTGGTCACCTCCCAGCCTTCGATCTTCCCGACCCGCACGCCCGCGATCGTGACCAGGTTCGAACTCTCCGGGTTCACCCCGGGCACCGATGCGAACTCGGCTTTCACGATCGACTTTTTGGCCCACGGGGGCGTCGGCGTGAGGTTGGACTGGATGACGACAGCCGCCACGATGCCCAACACGACGAGCACGGTCAGCGCAATGACGTCACGGCCGAGGCCCGGTACCGTCCGGACTCGCTCCCAACGACGGCTCAGTGACATGCTCATCGAGAACTCCCCGACACCAGCGGAAGGTTCAGCGCAGGCAGCAGCGGGCCGAGCCCGCCTGCCTTGGTTCCCGCCGCGGGCGGCGGGATCAGACCGGGAGCGCCCTGGCGGGTTCCCTCCTGCGGACCTACGGGCTGTTGCAGACCGAGGGATTCCAGGTACTCCTCCAACGGCATCAGCGTCGCGGACCCGCCGGGGATGTTCATCCCGACACCGGCCATGAGCCGCCCCGCCGCGCCGTTGCTGTCGTGGAACTTCCAGACCTCGTCGAAGTGGGAGAGCAGGTAGCCGGTCTCCTGGTAGAACAGGTGGTCGTTGCCGCCGCCCTGGTACATGCCGGTGCCGTGCCACGGCGACAGCACCATGTCCTTGATCGGGCCGTTGAGCCGGTCAAGCACGGGGCCGCGCACGTCGGTCAGTACTCCGGTGGCGTTCTGCGCGGTGGGCATGAGCCGGTCCACCAGCGGACGGGCGTCCTGCAGGAGGATCCGTAGATCGCTCACCACCGGCAGCGTGCGCTCCAGCACCGGGTCGAGCTGGGCCAGCAACGGATCGAGCTGACGCGCCGCCGGCCGGAACGCCTGGGCGGTGGTGGTGAGTCGCTGCAGGGTGCCGTCAAGGTCGGCAAGGCCCGCCCTGGTGGTGCGCAGCGTCTCCGGTCCGGTCGCCACCGCCTGGGCGAGCGGACGACGCTCGTCGGCAAGCGCCGCCGAGGTCGTGGTCAGCGAGTCGATGATCGACGCCAGTTGGCCCTCCTTACTGGTGAGTGCCGACGCCGTCTGCTGGAGGCCGGTCACAAGCCCGGTCAGGTCGGTCTCGGGTCGGGTGCCGCGTGCGGCGTCCAACACCACACCGGCGGGACCCAGGCTCCCCGGCGCGTCGTTCAGGAGTTCCCGAAGTTCCTGCCGCCCACCGTGCTGCAGTGTGGCGTCCAGTTGCCCGACGGTGTTCTGCATCGCCTTCTGCGCGTCGGGGGTCAAGGCCGTGAGGACGTGGTCGAGTTCGACCGGGGTGGTCGTACGTTCGAGCGGAATCGGGTGGTCGGCGTCGAAAGCGCTACCCGCACCACCGTGTGAGAGTTCGACGTAGTACAAACCGCCAACCAGCAATGTCGGCCGCACGGCTGCCGAAGGCTGCTCCCCGAGCTTCCCCAGGATCCCGTCGTCTACCTTCATCGACACGACGGAGGTGTGGCGCTCGGTGATGTCCACACCGGTGACCTCACCGACCTTCACGCCGGCGACTTTGACAACGCTCCTGTAGGGCTCAAGCTTGTAAGCCCTCGCGAACTCAGCCTTGATCGTATCGCCGGAGCTGAGCGTGACCGTGATGCGGTTACGGTTGAACGCCGCGACGCCGACCAGGATCAGCGTGAGCAGCACCAACACACCGAGAGTCCTGCTCGATGTCAGCTTTCCACGGCGGGCAATGCCTGCCAGCCGCCGGTGTCGCAGAACGGTCATCGGGTGCCCCCTACCAGTGGGATGCCTGGCGGCAGTCCCTGCGCGCGATCCTTCGACGCCTCACCGGGCCGGGGATACTGGTTCTGGTAATAGTTCCCGGAGGGCAGCAGGCCGTTGGTGACGGTGGTCAAGCCGGGGTTGACACTGAGCCGGGCGTAGCGAACGCCCGGAACAGGCCCCTCGGACACGAAGCTGTGGCCGCGGACAAAGAACTGTCCGATCTCGGGCGCATACGGTGCCAGGATCCGCAACGGGGTGAGGAGGTCACCGATCGCCTGTCGCAGCGGCGGCGCCAGCGGCCTGGCGTCCGCGACCGTGTGGGTGAGGTCCTCGACCGCGGGGATGGCCTGTTCGGCCACGCCCGGCACCTTCCCCGCGACCGGGACACCATCCACAAGGAGGCCGCGGACGTCGGATTCGGACTGGGCGAGCGCGGTTGCTCCGGGCTCCAGTGACTCCATGGCCGACGCGGTGTCGGCCAGCGGTCCGTTCAGCGAGTCCAGCGCGTGCTTGGCCGTGTCCAGTGTGGCTGGCAGCCGGTCGAGGGTGCCGGCGAGCGGCTTGCCCGCGTCCACCGACACCGCCCGCAACGTCTCGTCGGACTGACCGACAAGCGAGGCGATCTCCTGCTGCCTACCGTGGAGCCTGCCCGCCAGCCGGTCGACGTCCTGGAGCAGAGTGGGCAGATCTGTCTGGTCGGACGCGAGCGCCTGCGACACGGTGCCGATGTCGTCGAGGAGATCGGGCGCGGTCCTGAGCAGGTCCTGGAGATCGTTGCTGTGGCCCGCTGTCCCCCCGCCGAGCTCACGGATCGTCCTGGTAGCCGCGTCCCGGGTCGGCTGGTCCAGGACGTCGAGCAGCTGGTACAGGTCCGCCGAGTTCACGTTGCGGGTTGCTTCGATGGGTCGGTCGCCGAGTTTGCCCGATCCCCTGCTGCCCGGATCCAGCTCGACGAACTTGGTGGCCAACGCCGACACGTCCCAGATTTCGGCATGCGCGTCCCGGTACATGTCGACGTTGCCGTCGAGCTCCATGGTCACGAGCGCGGTGCCGTTGGCGTACTCGATATTGCTGACCCGACCGACGCGCTTGCTCATCTGGCGGACGTCGTCGTTGACGCGCAGCGAGTGGACGTCGCCGATCGACGCACGCACCGCCGTCGTCGGCGCGAACGGCAGTCCGGTCTGCGCCTTGAACGTCAGGTACAGGACCACCGCCAGGATGGCGAACACGATGACGCCTGCGCGGAAGGAACGCGACCTCGCGCGGATCTCCGGCGTTGTCATGGCTACAGCAACCCCCCAAGCAGTTGCTCGAGCATGGAGTTCTCCTGTCGCTCGGTCAGCCCGGTAGCGCTGCCGCCGGGTGCCGGAGCTGAGGAGGCGCCGCCTCGGGTGGAAGGCGACGCGTTGGTCTGCCCGCTTCCAGCGGGCGTTGTCGACGCGGCCGTCTTGCCGGGAAGCGGAAGCTCCGGCGGCGCGGGCAGCGGCAGGCTGGGGATCGGTACGTCGGGCAGCCCGGGAACGATCCCGCCGACGGCCTGCCCCAGTGGTTTCGGCGACAGCGGCACCATGGCCTTGAAGTAGTGGCTGATGGCGTCGTAGTCGCTGGTGGCCATGGACCACCCCTTGACGAACTCCATGAGGTCGGTCAGCCGCAGGCTCAACGCCTGCTCCGACAGGGTCCGGGCCGCGACCGACACCCCTTCCAGGTCCGGGGTGGCCGGGCGCAGCGCCTTCACCAACGGTGCGGCCTCGTCCAGCAGCGTGTTGGCGCGGTCGAGGACCGGCGGCAAAGACGCCAGAGCAGGATCAGCCGCGTCGGCAAAACGGTGCAGTTCACCGGTGATGTCGGTCAGGTCGTCGGTGACCGGACGCAACGACGCCAGGGTACGGGTCGCCGGATCGGCGACGCCGGACAGCTCCGCGAGGGTGGCGCGGGCGCTGGCCATGGTCCCGGGCAGACGCACCAGGGAGTCCTGCAGGGCCTTGCGGCTGGCCGCCACGGTGGCGAGGGTGTCGGTGGCCGAACCGACCAGCCGATCCAGGCTGCGGCCGTCGTCGGTGGCGAGCGCGCTCGCCACCGGCTGGGCGTTGTCCACCAGCTTGGTCAGCAACGCGTTCTGCTCGTCGAGGATCGCGGCGAGGTCGCGGGCCTGCGTCATCGCGGGTTCCAGCGCGGCGATCGCGCCGGCGGCCTGCTTCCCTTGCCCCTTCAGGCCCTCACCACCCGTGGTCAGCAGCGCGCCGAGGGCTGTCGCGGTCGGCGTGTCCACGGCGTTGAGCACGTCCTGCAGGTCCACGACACGGTTGGTCTGGGTCTGCGCGATGACCGCGGGCTCGGGCAGCACCGGCGCCGACGGCGACCCGCGTTCCAGCCGGATGAACCGCTCGCCGAGCAGGTCCTGGGTGGTGATGGTCGCGCGGACGTCGTTGTGCAGGGGCAGCACGCTGCGGTCCAAGGCCATCCGCACCTTGGCGCGGCCGCCTTCCAGCGCGATGGACTTGACCGTGCCGACCTCCACACCCGCCGACTTGACCACGTTGCCTGCGACGAGGGGACTGGCGTCGGCGAACACCGCGGTCACGACGACGTCGTCGTTGTCCGAGGCCATCGCGACACCGCCTGCCGTCGCGGCGACGACGAGCACCGCTGCGATGACGAGAATCCGCTTACGGCCAAAACGACTGGTGCTCATCGCATCCCGCTTCCGGTCGCATCAACCCACGGCTGTCCGACCGGCTGGCCAGGGTACGGCTCGGGATCACGCCGCGACCCGGGTGGCTGCACGAGACTCTCGTCGATCATGTTGGTACCCGGCGCGAGCAGGCCCGCCCAGACGTGTCCCTCCCCGTCGTAGGGCGCGAAGGCCTGCCCCCAGTTATGCAACATCCCAATTCCTTCGGGCGTGTAGGGGCGGAGAAAGGAGACGGCAGGCTGGATGCTGCGCACGAACTGCGTAGCGGGCGGGACGACGCCGTGGGCAACGTCGATCAACCCGGGCGTCTCCCGCAGCAGCGCCTGGGCCGACCCCAGCGTCGGACGCAGGTCGGCGACAGCGGGACGCAGCTCCGTCAGCACCGGACTGAGATTCCTGGCAATCGACGGCAACCTGCCGGTGGCGGGCTTGAGATCCTGCAGCAAGGCGATGATCGGCTCCCCCGCCGCGGGAACCCGGTCCAGGGTGCCCTTCGCGGTCTGCAACGTCGACGGCAGTTCCTGGAGGCTGTCGGAAAGCTGCTGCTGCTGGCCGGCGACCGCGCCGGTGAGACTGGTCAGGTCACCGACCACCGCGGCAATGTCCCGGCGATGATCAGCGCCCACCGAGACCATCTGCTGGAGCTGGGTGACCAGCGAACGGATCGCCGGACCGTCGCGTCCGACCGCCTGCAGGACCTCACCCAGCGCCTGCACGCTCGATCCAGCGCTCTTGAGCGTCGCGGCGAGATCCGGTTCCCGACCATCCACCGTCTGGTTCAGTTCCTTCAGGAGCGAGGTGAGCTTGTCGCGGGTCGGCTGGTCGAGCGCGGCGAGCACCTGATCGACCTCGATCTGGAGGGACTGGCCCTTGACGAGGCCGTTCTTGGGGATCGTCGCGTTCTCCCCCGGTCCCGGATACAGCGTCAACATGCGTTCGCCGAGCGCGGAGTTCCACTCGACCCGTGAGGTCGTGCCGTCGTGCAGAGGCGCGTAGTCACCGGTGAGGGAGACGGTGACGAGGGCCTTGCCGTCCTTGACCTCCAGGGACTGCACCGAACCCGCCTTGGCGCCGTTGACCCAGACCGGCGATCCGTCGGCGAGCTGGGCCGCCGAGGGCATCACTAACTTGACCTCGTAGCTGTCTGAATCCATCAGCACGTAAGCCCCGAGCGCAGCGACCACCAGGGCCACGATTAATAATCTCCGTCGAAGCATGATCAGTCCATCCCCAGCGGTCCCGCGGATGAACCCGACAGAAACTGGCGCACGAACGGCATGTCGGAGTTGAATGCTTCCTCGGTCTCGCCGTAGTGGATCAGCTTGCCCTTCCAGAGCACTCCGACGTAGTCGCTCACCTTACGCGCGGTGCGGATGTCGTGTGTGACCAGAACGTAGGTGCCACCATGCTCGGCGTGCACCTTGAGGATCAGGTCGTTGAGCAGACTGGTTCGTACCGGGTCCAGCCCGGAGTCCGGCTCGTCGAACATCACCACACTGGGATTCAGGACCAGCGCCCTGGCGAAACCCGCACGCTTCTTCATACCACCGGAAACCTCGCCCGGAGTCTTGCTGACAGCCCGCGTGAGACCAACCTCATCGAGCCTCGACATCACGATTTCGCGAATTTCCGACTCACGCTTGTCCGTATGCTTGCGGAGCGGAAAGGCGACGTTGTCGAAAATGTTCATCGATCCGAACAGCGCGCCGTCCTGGAATAGTACACCGAATCTCTTGCGGATCTCCTGTCGTTCACGTTCGGTGATATTCCAGATGTTCTGTCCGAACACAATGATCTCACCCTGATCAGGTTCGAGCAGGCCCACGATATGCTTCAGGAGAACGCTCTTGCCGGTACCCGACGGCCCGAGAACGGTAGTGATCGCGTCGTCAACGAAGTTCAGTGTGAGCCCGGTCAGCACGTCGAACGAGCCAAACGACTTGTGGACATCGCGGATCTGCACGGTCTGCCGCGGTTCCGGCGCAGCCACCGCGTACTGCCCGCCGGCGGTCGCTGCGCCTCCGACGGTCGACGACCGGCTCTCTGCGGCGTCGTCTACGAGCTCGTTACTTGCTGCCATGAGGCTTCCTTTCCGGGAGTGCGTAAGGGAGACCACGATGGGCGGGTATGGGGCATCCTCTGCATGGTGAACGCCTAGTTCCCGATGGGGGCACGGGTGAAGCCGCCGAAGAACAATTGCTGAAAGATCGCGCCCACGACACTAACGATGATCAAATTGATCACCATCGACTTCGCCGTGTTCTTGCCCACCCCGACCGGGCCGCCGCTCGCCGTGTATCCGTAATAGCAGCCGATCAGTACGATCATCGTTCCCATGATGCCGCCGGCAACGAGTGAGAACAGCACGTCCGTCTGGGTGAGGAACGTCCAGAAAACGGACAGATAGGCACCCTGGGTCACGCTGTGGAACACATGAACATTGAGCACGTAGTTGACGACGTACATGATTCCGGTACCGGCGATGAACATGAAAGGGGTGACGATGAGGACGGCGATCAGGCGTGCGCTGACCAGGTAGGCCATCGAGTCGAGGCCCATCACTTCCAGCGCGTCGATCTCCTCGCTGATCCGCATCGAGCCGAGTTCGGCGACCAGGCCACAACCGACCTTGGCCGCCAGAATCCAGCCCCACATTTCCGGCGCCACGGTGTAGTCCGATACCGCGGTGAACACGGCCGTGTATCCGCCCGCGCCGAGCTGGCGCAGCAGATAGTGCCCCTCCAACGAGATCTCCGCGGCAAGCATCGCCATCATGAACCAGATGATCCCCGAGCTGGACAGGATGATGATCCCGGTTTGCCGGAAAACCTCCGACGTGTAACGACGAGCATTCGGGATATAACGGAACGCGCGAACCGCGAAGACGACGGCCTCGCCGAGGTCCGGAAGGAGCGACTGACCGCCGCCATACGCGTCCGTGGCTGAACCTCCACCGCCGACGGACACGGTTTTCGTCGCCGACGCGGACGTCTTGTCTGAGGTCACCGTCACAGCCGGACCTTCCTTCACCGGTTGACCAACATCTCAGGATTGAGACCGAGCATCACTGCGTTGGCCACGAAGTTGATGACCCACACAGCCGCGAAGCAGAGCACGACAGCCTCGTTGACGGCGCGACCGACACCTTCCGGGCCGCCTCGGACGTTGAGACCCTTCTGCGCGCACACAATACCGATGAAAAATCCGATCAGGATAGTTTTTACGACCGTGCCGATCAGTTCAGGCACCGTCACGTTCGACAGGAAGACCGAGAAGAAGGAGCCCGCGGAGGTCTCGCCGATCACGGTTGCGGAGATCATCGCCATGACCACGCCGACAGCGACACCCACAATATTGAAAGCGGCGGTCATCACGGTGATAGCGATGACCCGCGGAAGCACCAGAACACGCATGGAATCGATACCGAGGACCTTCAGCGCGTCGAGTTCCTCACGGATACGCCGCGCCCCCAGGTCGGCAGTCATGGCGGTGCCCATTACCCCGGCCACAGCCATACCCGTGCAGAACGGGGAGATCTCGCGAGCGCTGGCGAAGACGAAGAAGGTCCCCAGACGGTTCTGCGCACCGAGCAGCGTGAGGATGTTGTAAGCGTAGTTGCCGATCAGAAAACAGAATCCACCGACGGCGAGCGTGCAGGATAACCAACAGAAGCGCAACATCGCATACATCTCGTCGCGGGTCTCTCCCCAGTACCCGCGCGGTTGCCGTACCGCCGTGGACACCAGCTGCACGAGCAGTTGCCCGCTCTGGCCGACGTCGACGACCACCCGCTGAAAAAGCGGCGGGAGCTTGATCATAATACTCGAGACAGTGGGACGAGAACGTGGACGGTGGCGGCTGGGCCTGGTCACAACCTGGTGCGTCATCTGTCTCCCTGCATCAGCTTGGCGGTATACCACGTCCGCAGACCCGCCGCGCCGTCGTCGAAGGGGTTCCCATCGCTTTCAGCACCCGCAGGAGTGAGGAACCTTACCATGTCAGATTCACCACATGGATTGGATCTTTATTGGGCCATGAACCTATTCCAGTGGCGACCACAGCCGCGACATCCCCCGGGAGGAAATGACCTACCCGTTGGGGTGGGACTGTGGTGACCCACCTTGCCGGGCAGGCAAGCTCGGCCCTGCGGCCCGGACGCGTCGCGCCGACGGCTGTCCCGACGGCACGCCTTCCCGAAGTACCAGGTGAACAGCGTCGAGGCAGGCGACGACTTTCGTAAAGACGGCTCTCGTAAACTCGTAAGGTTGTCACGGCTGGCGGCTCTACCGGACGACACCACGCTTCCGCGTGCACGAACGACCGGTCCACCTGCCCGTCGGAGTGACTCACGCCAGCCGAGACGGGTGGCGCCACTGGGAGAAGTCGCACCGCACACCAAACAAGAGCCAATACAAACACAATGATCACTACGGAGCCAAAAGCAATCAGGCCGGTAAACGGAAACACGATGCACAAGCCGAGAAACGGCGCGGCACCCACCGCACGCCGACGCAGGTGAGCTGCTGCCACGCTGAAGCAGATCACCTGCGCAGCCTCGAGAACCCCGATGATGAGGGGGTACTCGAAGATGCGAAGCACATATGGTCCCCGGTGTTCGTACGCGCCCCGTTGCTGTCGATCATTTCGAAGGCGCACGAGGCCAGGAACTCCACTGCCCGTCCACGCGTAGAGAGCCCTCCGTGACATCCCGCGGTTGATCTGCCGGACGACGGATACCGCGACGGCACCGTAGCGGGTCACATAGCCGCTGTACACCCAGACCGGCTGGGGGATGTCGAAGGAGGTGACGGCGGCCCGCATGCCAGGGGATCGTGAGAATGGTCTGCGTCATCGCGTTGAGGGGATGGCTTATCGGAGCTGTGGGCATGCTCCCCGTCCCTTCCGTTCCACCGCGATGAAGGCCCACAGATACACCGAGTACTCTTTGGAATCCCTCGATCGGAAGAACGGAACCGGCGGCGGCGCCGATCGTGACCCGAAACTCTGATCATCGCTGCCAGTAGTGGAATGACAGCGATGACGAGGTGGGAGTCAGGTCATGCCGCCCCTGGAGATCGTGATATTCGACGATAGAGCGAGAACACATGTCCATCCTCATCCCCCGGGAGGAAAACGGCTACCCGACGGGGGTATTCCGGACAGGCAGCCAGGCTTTCGATCACACGAAGGCCCTTCGACACCCACCGGTGTCCAAGCCCGAAGTGGACTCCGCCCTCCGGCTCCTCGCGCATCGTCGGCAGTCACCCCTTCGAAGGGCAGAACTTCTCCACAAGGGAGATTCCGTGAACGTGCGGACCGGCTACTTTCAGGATCCGCCGTCCCTGGACGGACAGTGACTCCGGCATGCGAAGATGCGACGTCGAAATGACGCCGGCTGAACAGGTCGATGCGATCGGGAGCACGATCGCCGGCCAAGGAGGAGGTTTCATCGGTCATGGCGCTTCGACTGACTGCGCGGAAGGCTGCCGGCAACGAGAACACTGAGGGCCACGGCCAGGATGCTGGAGGTCACGATCAGGACGCTGGAAGTCACGATCAGGACGCTGGAGACGAGAACGCCGTCCAGCAGGAGCGGGACCAACAGTGGGACCAAGCCAGTGACCTCCCTGAGACCGGCGCGAACCCGGCACAGGTTTCCGGCCGCACCCACCGCGCCCACCGCCAACGCCGCGCCCGTCGCGCCTCCCGTGCGGACGGGCCGTTACGTCATCCCCGTGTACGCCTGGTCGCGGGCCGACTCCTCGCGGGCCTGCTCGTCATCGGTCTGGCCATATGCGTCTGGCAGGGCTGGCGTTGGTGGGACGCGACGAGATCCGACGCCGCCGCGAACGCCGCGTTCACAGCCGACCGCGATGCCGCGATGACCGCCGGGCAGGACGGCATGATCACGTTCAACACCGTGGACTACCGACGAGCAGAGGAGAACCTGGACGGTTGGGCCAGCGCCTCGACGAGCCCGCTCCAGGGCAAGGTCCAGCAGGAGCGCGCACAGATCACCAAAACGATCACCGATGCCAAGACCGTCAACACCGCTCGACTCATCCAGTCCGGCCTCAACACGTTCGATCACTCCGCCGGCACGGCCAAGGTGATCGTGGTCATCGAGATCCGCTCGGTTCCCGACGGACAACCAGCGACAACCGAACGCACCCGTCTCACAGGCGACGTGACACGGACGGCCTCGGGTTGGAAGCTCAGCTCAATACAGACGGTCCCGGTAGGGAGATGACACCGCCGAGCCGATTTATGATCATGAGGACGCTGTTGTGACATCCGTTCACCGTTCCAAGACCGGCAAGACCGCGACACGTCCGCTCGCACCGGAACGGCGGTCTTCTCACCGACGACGCGGCAGCGACCCCGATGTCACTGACCCCGATATCGCCGACGGGACCAAGGACACCTCGGCCACACCCGACGCGTCCGCTGACGGCGAGGGCTCCGATCTACTCGCCGTGGATCCGCCGACCGGAAAACCGACGGCGGACGACGACACCGCGGTCGCCACCGGCGACCCGCTCGAGGAGCCGGAATCTCCCGATGACGACGAGACTGCGCAATCCGCCGTGCCCGCTGTTCCCACTCTCGCCCGTCTCCAGGTTCTCGTGGCACTCACGATCGTCCTGGCGGTCGTGGTCACAGCAGCCATCGCTTTGAGTATCCATGCGGACAGGGCCGGCCATCATGCCTTGTCGACCAACGACGCCTTCGTCGATTCCACCGCCACGACAACCATGATCGAGAATATCGGCAAGGTTGTGGAGACGGTCTTCACAGTCAACCCGAGCAACATTGCCGCCACCGAGCAGGCCGCTAAGGATTCCCTGACGGGACGAGCGACCGACCAGTACGAACGCCTCTATCGACCGCTGCTGCAGCAGCAGGCTCCGGCGCAGAGCGTCACCGTCACCACGACTGTCCGCTCGGTTGGTGTGACAGCGCTCAACGGCGACCGCGCCGAAGTACTGGTACTGGCTGACCAGGCCGCAAAAAACTCGTCGACGGGGCAGTCCGACGTCGGCGCCGCGCACATCGGGCTGATCCTGGAACGCCAGAACGGCCCATGGAAGATCTCCAGTATCGAGATATTCTAGTTAGCCGAAGAGCGCGCGATCTCGGAGGGACCCTGCTGCTACCGGGCCTGCAGCAGGGCGTCCCGCCTGGCCTGGATCTCCTCGTCGGTGATCGGTCCGTGTTCGGCTTCGGCGACCGCGATGAGTTCGTTGAGGCTGTCGCATCCGATCCGGTGGGCGACGTATGCGGAGAGCGTCCTGCGGCTGGTGGGACATCGGCTGCGGTGGCGGCTGCTGAGCGAGCTCGAGCGGAGCGATCGGCTGGTCCACGAGCTGACCAACAGGCGAACGGCTCACCACCGTCGATCCTGAGATTCACGCCGTTGGCGGACCGGTTCTCCGGGAGAAAAGCGACTGCCTCCGCGCAGTCCCGCATCGTCGGCGACATCCTCACGGTATTATGACCGATCCGGCGGATGGTTGTGTCAGGACCGTCACGGAGAGACAATTTCTTGACACTTCTACTGGGGCCAACCAATAATCCGCATGTGCTGGCAGGCAGGAATCTGACGCGACGTCGTTGGATTGACTTCGCACGGGCCTGGACAAGCCGCTGTCGTTGACGGCCGGCCTGGCGGACGGCGTGCTCTAGAGCCTGTTTTAGATCTTCAGTCCGGGTTGACGCCTGGTCAGGCGCTGGTGAAATCCTCGACGCCACCGTCATCCTCCACCGTGACCAGACATCCACGGACAACAGTGCCCAGGTCATGCGTGAAGTCGTGCCGTGGATCGCGTCGAGCGGCTTTCACCGTCGCTCCGTCTTTATTACGGACCATTTTCCTCGCTGTGCGACGACTCCCGGAAGGTATGTCGCGAGTAACTGGTCAGGTACCGAAGATCGTTTGAAATACGGTCAGG
>NZ_CAAAFR010000079.1:0-2329 GCF_900634745.1 Protofrankia symbiont of Coriaria ruscifolia | reverse complement strand
AAGCACGAATGGCTGATTTCCTTACCTGACTTCGACTGGAAATTTGTCCAAGAGTATTGGAGAGCAGTTGGGATAATTTGTGGGAACAAGCAACCTTAAAGGCTGAATTGGTGACTGCATAACAACAAACACAAAGTAAATACAAGAATACTGCATTTGAGTCATTAATCACACCAGAATGTTTGAGAACCCACCATTTGAGCTGAAGCATACTGAGATTTCAAGTTGGGACTAAGAGAAACAGCACTGAAAGAGCACTTGACAATGGTTCCTTCACCCCCATCAGCAGCAGCAGCAGCAGCAGCAGCAGCACTTGGATCAACATCTTCGTCGCTAATATCAACAACCGTGTCTATGAGTCGCTGATTTATTTCCCTTATTTCTTCTAAAAGGGCATGATTAGCCTGCAACAGGGGTACCATAGGGTCATTACAGGGTGGGCCTTTTGAGTAGATGATGAAATGTACCAGGATGAATGTTACTAAATGAAATTCAGTATAGGAAAAAAGGTAGTCTTGCATGATTCTGCATTCAGATCAGAACCATAATAATAAGATATGTAACAGTACCATATTCCTATAAGATGCCATTTTCCTTGAACAAATATTTATTTTAAAGCATCTTGCTCGCTTAGTTTATACTATCTACAGTATCTATCACATTAAAGTGTTATAATTATCTAAATGTAGGATCACAACCAAACAAAAGTTGACATGCTTAGTTGAATTTCTGGTATAAACACACTACCTCAATCCTAGGCCTCTTGACACCAGATGTTGCAGTAGACTCCAGGTCAGATGTTTCTGAACCATTCAACTGTTTAAAACTATCATTTATGCTACCAGCTGATGACACAACATTTAAGGGCATGGCACTCGTGTAGCGCCTCATTTTCCTTGTCCCATTTGTTGCATCCTGGGTGATAAAATTCCTTGCTTGCAGGCGACACATTGTCAAGGCAACCAAATCCTCACCAACTGCAGCTCTAGATCCATTACCTGGCGCTGATCCTGCTATCCTATCAGTCATGCATACAACTGAGCCAATATCACTGACAGAGGCACACAATGCCTTTTGTGACATTGATTTTACCTGAAATGTCAGTATAGTATATATCATTTGCCATCAACATGATAGGAACAATTAGGAATAAAAAATAAAAGTAAAAGCTGAAGACAGAAACTTAGATACTGTCTTTTCTGTCTTATGCAAGAATAATCATTTAGCGCTATGAAAGATCCGAATTCGCAAAAAATATCTCAATTACCGCTTTGATTAAACGTTCGAGAGGCTGCTCTATAATGGTTGACTTGCCAGAAACAGATGCTAAAGTATTACCATGAGTGCCATCTGGACCACTACACTCTGCTAGCAAAGGGGAGGCTGATATTCCAGGAGTGCCAATGGCAATAGATGAGGCTGTTGCACCAACATTTGCAGTTTGTTGCTGTCCAATATTTCCAGCATTTGACAGTGAGGAAACACCTGATATGGGTTTTTCAGGGTCTGGCATAGGGGATGGAGCCAAGGGAGTTGAAGGTGATGGGACAACAAAAGGTGAGTTAACAGATTGTAAAGGAGTTCCTGCTTTTGTGAGAGATGTGAGCAGGTTTTGTTGGTCAATCTGTGGAGAAGAATGTTGCAGTATTTGAGGAGATGCAGCCTGAAGGAGTTGATTTGAAGGGATAGGAAATGGAGATCCTGATTTCAACGCTTGAGGATAAGGACGCTGACCAGATGAGACATGTTGCTGAAAGACCCCCGACTTAACACCCAGACTCTGTCTCATCTTCAAGTCATCATTAACTTGATGAAGCTGAGGCATTTGCTGCTGGTGTGAATGCAGCTGTCCAGACAGCTGCTGCTTTGTTTGCTGCTGTAATTGCTGTTGTTGCTGCTGCTGCTGCTGCTGCTGCTGCTGCTGCTGCTGCTGCTGCTGCTGCTGCTGTTGCTGCTGCTGCTGAATTAGTTGTTGCTTCTGCTGCAATAACTGTTGCTGCATTTGTCGCTGTTGAAACTGTTGTTTGAGCTGCTGCTGGTGTTGAAGTATACCAGAATTTGATTGGAGGGAATTCATGTTTGGTTGAAGCACATTAACTCCATTCTGTGATGACAAGACATTAATATTTGCCTGTTGAGGAGCACTTCCAGGAGTTTGTTGCATAGATCCCATGCCAACCTGCTGCATTGAGTTCAGTGAATTTCCTTGTCCTGAATCCATATTGGTATTTGACTGCAGTGAATTCATCATATTTTGCTGTGTAGATGAAACCCCGGATAAAGAAGACCCAGAATTCTGCTGTAAGCTCGAAATGTTATTCTGCTGCAT
>NZ_CAAAFR010000078.1:0-4446 GCF_900634745.1 Protofrankia symbiont of Coriaria ruscifolia | reverse complement strand
ACCCAGAACAAACGATCTACGAGACCTGACCAGTTACTGTCGCGAAAGGGGCGCTGTCGCCATTCCCGGATATCAGCGGTACCTGAGAGTGGGCGACGACACCGTGCCGAGCCGATACCGTGCCGAGCCGATACCCGCAGAAAAGAACAAGAACGAGGAGAACAGTGGGAAACCGCTCATGTGTTCATCGGCTGCTGACCGCCGCGATTCTGGTCGTCGGTCTTGTTATGGCCGTCAGCGGATGCGGGAGCTCCACCACGACGAGTGGTGAAACGCCGCGCCGGTCGTTCACACTGCGGGTGGGTTTCATCTCGACCGGATCGAACCTCGGCGGTCCCGAGGGCTGGGCGAAGAACAACGGTTCACTGGTCACCGCGCTGACGCCCGCCGGGGTGACGAACATCGAGTGGGTGTCCTTCGACAACGGTCCCAAGCTGGCCGCGGCCATGCTGGGTGGTTCCGTCGACGTCGGCATTCTCGGTGATACACCCGCCCTCGTCGCCAGGGCGGCCGGGTTGGACGCCCGGCTGGTGAACCAGACCCGCATCAACCTGGACACCTGGCTGTTCGCCCAGAAGAGCGGCGGCCCGACGAGCATCAAGGACCTTGCCGGCAGGACCGTGGCGACCCAGGTCGGCAGCTACATGTACCGGTATCTGCTCGACGTGCTGAACCAGGCGGGGATCCGGGACAAGGTCACCGTCTCGAACCTCTACACGCCGAACGCACAGGCCGCCCTGGTCCGTGGCGACATCGCCGCGTATGCGGCTCCGGCGCAGATCGGCCCGCGTCTGGCAGCCGAAGGCATTCCCGTCATCGACAAGGCGTCCGTCAGCCACCACGACCTGTACGGCACTTCGGTAACGATAGCCACCGAGAAGCTGATCGCGGCCCATCCCGACCTGCCCGCGGTGTGGAACAAGGCCAGGGCGGCCGCGGTCATCGACATCACCGCCCACCCGGACGCCTACTACGCCTTCGACGCCGGGGTGCTGGGCCTGTCCGCGGCCGAAGCGCGCGAGATCGACCCGCTCGGCTCCTACTCGGCCCAGCCCTTCACCACCGAGGGTCTTGCCCTGCTCACCTCGACCGCGCGGTTCCTCTCCGCCGAGAAGCTCGCGAAGAACACGGTCGACGTCTCGTCCTGGCAACTCACCTCGCCATCCTGAGCCCGGTTCACCAGCACGAGGAGGTCCGCGTGACCGCGAACACCACCAACGGCTCCCGTCCCGCCATGCCCGCGCACGAGGGCGTCGATCTGACCACCGACGTCCTCGTCGTCGGTGGTGGCCCCGCGGCCACCTGGGCTGCGCTCACGGCCGCCCACGCCGGTGCCGACGTCGTCCTCGCGGACAAGGGCTACTGCGGCACCAGCGGCGCGACCGCCGCCAGCGGCACGGGGGTCTGGTACGTACCCCCTTACCCGGCACAGCGCGAGCAGGCCATGGCCAGCAGGGAAGGACTCGGTGGCCATCTCGCCGACCGGCGGTGGATGGCCCGGGTCCTCGACCGGACATTCGAGGGCATGAACGAGTTGGCGGACGTCGGCCGTTACCCATTCCCGGTCGACGACGACGGCCAGCAGATACGCCGGGGGCTGCAGGGCCCGGAGTACATGCGCCGGATGCGGATCCGGGTTCAGCGGGCCGGTGTACGCATTCTCGACCACAGCCCGGTCAGCGAGCTTCTCGTTGACGGCGTCGGCACGGTCGCCGGTGCCGCCGGATACCGACGCCAGCGCGACGAGGCGTTCCGGGTCCGGGCCGGTGCGGTGGTCCTGGCAACCGGTGGCTGCGCGTTCCTGAGCGGGGCTCTCGGCTGCGACGTGAACACCGGTGACGGGGCGCTGTTCGCCGCCGAGGCCGGTGCCGAGATGTCGGGCATGGAGTTTTCCAACGCGTACGCCATCGCACCCGAGTTCACGTCGGTCACCAAGACCGCCTATTACACCTATGCCACGTTCTTCCACGAGGACGGCAGTGTCCTGGAGGGGGCCGGCAGCCAGCGCGGCCGTTCGGTGATCGCCCGTGCGCTGCTGACGGAGCGGGTGTTCTGCCAGCTCGACCACGCCGACGCCGAGGTGGCAGCGGCGATGCGACTGGCCCAGCCCAACTTCTTCCTGCCCTTCGACCGGATGGGAATCGACCCGTTCACCCAGAGGTTCCCCGTGACGCTGCTGTTGGAGGGCACGGTCCGCGGCACAGGTGGCATCCGGATCGTCGGTGACGGCTGCTCCACGACGGTGCCCGGCCTGTACGCGGCGGGGGATGCCGCC
Source organism: Protofrankia symbiont of Coriaria ruscifolia (assembly GCF_900634745.1). NCBI lineage: Bacteria > Bacillati > Actinomycetota > Actinomycetes > Frankiales > Frankiaceae > Protofrankia > Protofrankia symbiont of Coriaria ruscifolia. The sequence continues at coordinate 2,171 of NZ_CAAAFR010000078.1, read as the reverse complement.
ACCCGCGAACTGATCTGCGGCGGCTTCACCGGCGGCGGCAGCCACAATTCGGCATGGGCACTGTCGTCCGGGACGTGGGCGGGGCGCGCCGCCGCCCGGTACGCCGGTTCGCTGTCGCCGTCGGCCCAGCGCCGCCCGGTCGTACCGGCGGGTGGGGCCGGGCTGCGGCCCACCGGTGCTCCCGGCCCGGCCGACGAGCATCGGGAGGTGGTTCGCGCCGTCCAGGCGGAGGTCCACCCGTACGAGAAGAACTACCTGCGCAACGGCGTCCGGCTCGCTCCGGCTCTGGCTGCGCTTGACGACACCTGGTCCAGGCTGCGGCAGTCCCTGCACGGTCATGCCGACGGGGTGATGCGTGCCCGACAGGCGGCCGCAATGGTCGCGCACGCACGCTGGATGTACACCGCGGCCCTGGCCCGAACCGAATCCCGGGGCATGCACAAGCGGGAGGACTTCCCGAACCTGGACGACTCCCAGCACTACCGGCTCGTTACCGCAGGCCTTGACGAGGTCTGGGTGGCTCCCGAATCCGCGCTGACCGCGGCGGTCGCATCATGATCGAATTCGTGTCGCAGGACCGGTGCATCACGTGTGACCGCTGTATCCGGACCTGCCCCACCAATGTGTTCGACCGGGGCGATGACGGCGTTCCCGTCATCGCCCGGCAGGACGACTGTCAGACCTGCTTCATGTGCGAGGCGTACTGTCCGGTTGACGCACTGTTCGTGGCGCCCACGTCACACCCGCTCCCGCCGGGATCCCGACTCCGTGACGAGACCCATCTGGTCGCGACCGGTCTGCTCGGCAGCTACCGCGACAAGATTGGTTGGGGCGCTGGTCGGGCACCGGGCGCGCGCCTCGCGATCGGGCCACCGCTGCGCGTGGAGACCGGTGGTGGAACTCCCGGCGCGCCCCGAAACAGGTAATCCTGACACGCCACCCCGGCCCCACGGAGCATTCGACTCGACTCGGGACGGGTGCACCGTTGGACGTGTCGTCACCTGCGAACAGCCCGGTCGAGCAACTCGGCGGCCAGCCGGGTCCGTACGCTCCCGGGTGGTTTCCGCGAGCAGCGACGCCTGGATCTTTCCGCCTGCCGCCAGGTGCCGGTCGTAGGGGATGGTCAGCACGCTCGCGCCCCCGGCCCGCAGGCGCGCGGCCGCCTCGTCGAGGTTGACGGCCACATGGGGTGCGGTGGCCGTCAGGACGATCACGGTCCTGGCCAGCGCTTCCGGGTGGAACCAGGTCAGCATCTTGCGTGTCGTCACCACGCCCTCCGCTGTGGCCGGCGCCACCAGAGCCGTGGCATGCGCCCCGGCAAGCACGGTGCGGGCCAGCTCGCTCGGCATCGTGTCGCAGTCCACCACAGCGATCGCGAAGTACCGGTTCAGGGTCACCGCCACGGACTGGTAGGCCAGCGGATCGACCTGGGTCTGGCCTACGGGCACCAGCCAGCACCCGTCGGGCAACTCGACCAGGTACTCGGCGATCTGCTCGAACGGCATCGAAGGGGCAACAATCCTGGCCAGGTCACCAAGGGGAAAGCGGGCCGCGGGAGCACCGAGCCGGACGGGCAGGGTGCCCAACCCCGGATCAGCCTCCACAATGAGCGCCCGATCGTGCCGGTAGTGCGCGAACGCGGTGCCGAGCAGTGCAGACACTGTAGTCTTGCCCGCGCCGCCTCGGATACTGGTGACCACGATCCGCCGGCCGGTCGTGATCGGCTGCTGGACACGTTGGGTGACCAGCGTCGCCTGGTCGACCTCGTGTGCCACCGAGGAGCCCACCAGCTCGTGTAGCGCCCGACCGACCCGCCTGGCGAGTGGGTCACCGTGCCACGGCTTGCGTCGGGCGATCAGCGCCGCCTGGTCGACCTCGTACCCCAGCATGGAGCCCACCAGCCGGCGCAGCGCCCGGCCGACCCGCCCGGCGGCCGGACCGCCGTGCCGGGCCCTGTGCCTGACCTGCGGTGTGCTGGGACCGGTCTGCGGGGATCCGGGTGATGAAGGCGGGCGTGGAGGCTGCTGCGGCCGTGGCAACTGCATGGTGCGGGTCGCGTTACCGTCCAAAGCCGGCCCAGGTACAAAGACTTCTCCTGGCGGTGGGTGGTGGGGAGGCGGCTGCTGGGGTGGTGGCCGTTGACCGACAGGCGGCTGCCGACTCACCCCGTC
>NZ_CAAAFR010000077.1:0-25899 GCF_900634745.1 Protofrankia symbiont of Coriaria ruscifolia | reverse complement strand
CTAGGCGTCATGTGTATGGGTGTCGTCACTATCCGAGTACGCCACGCAGGGCGCGGCGGCTGGCATGGTCCGCGACGCGTGTGGTCTCTGGGAGTCGATAACGGGGAGTGAGAGCGAGAACGTGCCGGCAGGCACTATCGAGATCGATCCGGTGGCCCACCGAGACGAATACCTCCTTGACACCGGTGCGGGTGCGCAAGGCTCTGCCAATCGCCTCGCCGCCCTCCACCAGCGGCGACCAGCTACCGCGCTGCGGCCCAGGTGGATCGTAGTCGCCGATAAAGGCGGTCTTCGCGACGCCGATAGTTGGCAGCCCGGTAAGAATTCCGAGGTGGCAGGCGAGCCCGAACCGACGCGGGTGGGCCACACCGTAGCCGTCACAGACCACGAGATCGGGAGTGATCGTCGTCGGCAGCTGTTTCCACGCATCCAACAGGGGCGGCAGCTCACGAAACGCCAGCAGCCCTGGGACGTAGGGGAATTGTGCCCGCCCGATCGCGGTCGCCTCGGCCACCGCCGAGAGTGTGTGCACGTCGAGCACGACAACCGCACCAGCCACCATGTCCGAGTCGGTGTCATAGGCCACGTCCACACCGGCCACTGTCACCACCCGCGCCGGCCCCGGCCCGGACAGGTCAACCTGCCCTCGCAGCCGATCCTGAACCGCCTCGGCTTCCGCCACCGTCGCCGGCCACCGTTCCGAATCGGTGATGGTGTCCGCGCTCGTCATCCTTGTCCCGTCAGGCCAGCGGGCTACCGTCCTCAGCCCACCGTTTCTCGGCTAGAACCATACTGTGGTCGTATAGTTTTTCAGTCTCCAGTTGACCGTTGGCATACCACGTCCGCCCTACGCCTTCGTGATGACCCGCCGGGTCGCCGGTGCGGCCCGCGGCCTCTACGAGCCGTTCACCCTCGGCCTGCGGGAGTCCGGTGTCGTCGGCCTGGTGATGTCCGGGGATCGCGGCGAGGGGTATCTCTTCACCGGTGTACGGGCGTCAAGCATGCCACCGGGCCGCGGACTCCTGGTCCGGCCCGGCATACCGGCACGGACAATCCAGACAGCCCTGGCAGCGGAGGGAAGCAGGCAATGACCGTCGACGTGATCGCGCTCTGCCGCGCCAGACCCGACATCGAGGCATCGGTCACCGCACTGGTCGCCGCCAGTCCGCATCTGCGAGTCGTACCGGTCTCCCATGGCGCAGTCATGCAGCTCGCCGACGATGACGGCCGGCCGCTCGTGTCCATCGAAAGTCCTGTACTCGTCCAGGTCCCAGGCGAAGCCCAACGACTGCTCGGGCCCGAAGTAAGCATGGTCGACGCTCCGTTGTGGTGGGTGGAGGCACGCGCCACATCAGCCCGAGAAGGAACCGAGGACATCGCACGGCGATTCGCTCACCAACTGGTCTGCCTCCTCGGCGGCGTCGTATGGCCGATCCGGGACGAAGGGCCTGAAAAACCTGAAAGTCCCGCAACCATCAACGGAGTGATGCCGTGAGTCACCCCGCCATCGATGTCCTCACCGGTCAGGCCGCTGTCGCGCTACAGGAACGTCCGGTGGTTGGCTTGTCGTCCTGGCTCGCCGACGCGGCCGCGCTGTGTCTGCGAACCGAACACGACCTTCAAGTCGTCACACCGCCGAGCAGCCGCATCACCTTCCCGTTGGAGACCGTCCTCGGTGGCCACGGCGCCCGCTGGGTAATCCGCTCCGACAACGGCTCCCAGTACTACGACGGACTTCGAGGAGAAGCGCTGTACTGGGACGGCGGCAGCTTCCAACCAACTAGCCGGCTCGCCGCGAGCCCGTCCCTAGCTGCGGATACCCCGGCGGGCACCATCCGGCTTGACCTGAGTGTCGTACACAAAGCCTCCCCCTCAACCGTTCTCGGCGAAACCACGGAGGAGTGTTTCGTCCGGTTGGCCGGGCACGCCCCGGCCGGATGTGGTGGTGCCGAACCCGTCACCCAGCAGTGGGACCGCAACGAGCTCACCCGATTCTGCCGGGACCGCGCGCCCAGACCCACCGCTCTCGTCGTGGTCGGAGGCAAGCCATCCCGTCCCGCTGTAGGCATGCTGGAAATACAACGAACCGCGGCGGGTGTGCATGAACGCCTCCGCCTTGCGGTGGGGAGCATCTCCCAGCCGGACACCGAAGCCATCGACGGTCTTGCCGAATACCTCGCCGACCGGTACACCGTGCGAACCCTCACCGTCGGGCTGCGACCGGGCCGGTCCGACTGCACCGTCGAACCCCGCTATGCCGGTCACCCCATCCCCTACGGCCTGCTCGTCGGGCCCGAAGGCATCGCCGAACGCGGTCTTGAACACGCCCGAACGGCACCCGCTCCACACGTTCTTCTCACCGGCCCCGCGAACCGCCCCTCATGCTGGATACGGATCGTGGGCGGCGAGGGCGCCCAGGCTGATCCGGGGAAGGTACTGGCCGACACCCTGGCCCACTTCGGCCTCGTGGAGCATCTGAGGGTCTGGTGACGGTCCGGAACCTCCACGAGCCGCGGCCGGAGATCTCGCCCCGACAGGTCCTGCTCGCGGACGGGACGCATGGGACCGGGGGCCATGTCCCAGCGTCCCGTGGCGCAGACGCCGGGGGCCGGGGGCCGATGGCAGGCCACGCCGGCCTGCGGCCACTCGCGGACTTCGTGACGCGAACGGCCATGCGATGATGCGGGGACTCGGGGCATCGGATCCCCGTAGCCGCCGAAGATTGCGTCGCGGCGTCAGCCGGCCTGCAGCTGCGTTCTGCAGCACCTTGAGGTGCCGGGAGATCGTCGGCTGGGACGCGTCGAACGGCGCGGCGAGCTCGCCGACCGTTGCGTCGCCCTCTCTCAGCCGCGTCAGGATCGCGCGTCGGGCCGGATCCGCGGGCGCGCCGAACGCGACTACACGAGCATCATCGATGCCCCACCTGCAACATCATGGATGGCGGCTCGCAGGGACGCCTGTACGGCTGCCGGATCGGCGAGGCGTTCGGCAAGGGTCTCCCGGGCGAGTTCGCCCGGCACCGCCGCGGAGAACTTGAGCCCTTCCACCGCGTCGTCATCGATGGCCGGGCGGGCGAAGACAAGTTCCCCGGATCGCCGGTCGATCGTCTTGCGGATGTCCGCGGCCGTGACATGCGACCGAAGCCGCACGCGGAGATCCCCGACCGCGGCGTCCGGATCCACCAGTTCACCGAGACCGGCGGCCAGGGCGGAGTTGGCCGCGAACCCGGCGAAGGTCCACCACACCGGTCCCTTGGCTGCGTCCCGGACGAGATACGTGCGCTCCCCCGGCTCGTCGCTGACGAATGAATATTTCTCCCGTAGCTCGTCGAGTGCGTCAGCAGCTCGGCGAGATATCGTGATGTCTGCTGTCTGCCCGGCAAGCACGTCGTGGTGGGCGCGGGCCAAGGCGTGGGGCATGGCACGGCCGTCGCTGTTCCAACGTGAGCGCCCGCGGTGCTCGCTCGGCTCCACCCAGACCCGCTTTTTCCGCCAGTCGACGTGATCGACCTTCCAGGCCCGGCCCCCGAGCAGGACGACCCGCGGCCCGTCCTCTGGTCGGGCTGCGAGCGCGATGGGCGGCAGGTGGCCGAGTGTGCCGCGCCCCCAGACGACCTGCAGCATCGGTTCGCTGGTGAACGTCGACGTCAGATCGAGAAAGAAGCGTCGCCCGAATTCCGCCTCCGCGCGGGGGCCGATGGATACCAGCCCGCCGGAGTCGATGACGAACTCGGACGCGGCCAGATGCGCCAGCACATCCTGCGCCCCCGGGATGTCTGCGAGCGCGCCGAGCCATTCCCAGATGTCGCGGCGTACGAGCTGGCCTTCTTGGAGGATGAGTCCGAGGATCTGCTGGGCGACGATGTGGCGCGGCAGCGTCGGTGGAATGACAGGTTCGACGTATCCGCGTTGCCACAGCAGCGTGAGCGCCGCGGCGAGCCAGAGCGAGTTCTGCGATGTCGCCAGGAACAGGGTGTTCCTCCGGGCTTCGGCGCGACGGCCGGTCCGTCCGAGACGCTGGAGAAATGAGGCCACCGTTGCCGGGGCGCCGATCTGGATGACCCGGTCCAGGTCACCGACGTCGATCCCGAGTTCGAGAGTGGACGTGGCCACGATGACGCAGTTGGTCGAGGTCGCGAAGGCGGTCTCGGCCTGACGTCGTTCGTCCCTGGACAGCGACGAATGGGACACGTGAACCCGAACGCCGAGCTCACGCAGCGCGACAGTCAGCTCCTCGGCCTGGCTTCGGGAGTCGCAGAAGACCAGCCTCTTCTCGCCCTGGTGCAACCGGGCGATGACCAGTGCGGCGTTGCCGACCGAGCCCACGTAGTCGAGCCCGACCTCGGGAGCGGTTGTCCCAGCGCCGACCGCCTCCACAGCGGTCGTCTCCGCACCGATCGCCCGGCCCGACGGTGCGCTCGTATCATCAGCAGGCTTGACGACTGTGCGTGGCCGGGTTGATCCGTTCGCGAGCCAGTCGAGCAGCGCGTCCGGGTTTCCGACGGTCGCGGACAGGCCCACCCGCTGGATGGGCCGGCCGACGAGCCGGGTGAGCCGCGCCAGCACCCCGAGCAGGTGCCAGCCACGGTCGTCGCCGGCGAACGCGTGTACCTCGTCGACAACGACGACACGCAGGTCGGCGAAAATCCATCGATGATCGACCCGGGCCGAGAGGAGCATCGCCTCAATCGACTCGGGCGTGGTCAGCAGCACCTCGGGTGGATCAGCGGCCAGCCGACGCTTCACCGAGTCAGGTACGTCGCCATGCCATACTGCGGCCTGCCGGCCGAGCCATCCGCACATCGCGGACAGCCGTGGTTCGAGATTGTTGAGCAGGGCCCGCAGCGGACAGATGTACAGTACGGACAGCCCACGCCAGCTCTCTCCGGCCATCCGGGACAGCAGTGGCAGCATCGCAGCCTCCGTCTTGCCACCCGCGGTGGGCGCGAGAAGCAGCGCGTCATGGCCTGCGATCATCGGCCGGATCGCCGCTTCCTGCAACGACCGCAACGCAGGCCATCGCAGGCTGTTCACGACGTGATACTGGACAGCCGGATCCAGATCGGCGAAGGCGCTGTTCACAGCCGCAGGTCGATGTCGTCAACGGACGTCGCCGGCGGCGGCTGCGGTGGTGTGGGCATGGCCGCCCGTTCGGCGTCGGTGAGCTCGCCGGCGGCCAGCCGTACGACGTAGTCGCGACGCGGGTCGAAGGCCGGGAACTGGTCCACCCGGTCCAGCACATCGACGAGCTTCTTGACGAAGATGCGCGGTGCGACCCCGACTCGCCCGCCGAACTGACCGGCCACGGTGTCGGCAAGCGCGACGATGTAGCCCTCGTCCACTGCCGCGGCGATTCGCCGCGGCTCGGCGCAGCCGGCACTGTACAGCTCCCGGATCCTGCCGCCCAGCTCCACCAACGATGCCTGGGTGAAGCCGGGGAGCCGTAGTTGCACCGCCCGCGGGTTGTCGTACGCCGGATCCGGCAGGAAGTCGACATGCAGCCGCTGCGCGAGGGGCGCGAGCCGCTGGGCCCCCTGCGGCCCGTCGAAGAACGCCGGAGTTCCAGTGATCACGAGCATGAGTCCGGGGAACCGTCCCGCGTCCACGTCGTCAATGAGCTGACGCAGCGCGTTGAGGGCCTTGTCACGCACGTCACCGCGCACCCGCTGCAGGGTCTCCACCTCGTCGAGGACGACGACGAGCCCGGTGTGCCCGCTGTCGGTGAGGACCGCGAGGAGCCCCTGCAGGAAGCCCAGCGCCCCGTCATGGTCGAGGTCGCCGCGTACTCCGGCGGCCCGCTTCACCGACGCGGCCACGTGCGGCTGCCCGCCCAGCCAGGCGATCAGGCCCTCCGCGACCGCTGTCTCGCCCACGGCCACCGCCCGCCGGTAGGCGCGCAGGGCGGCCGAGAAGGACGGGGCGACACGCCCGACAACGGCCAGCCGCTGCTCCAACAGATCCTCGACTCCCCGCGCCAGTTCGTCCTCGCCGACCTCGCCCCCGGCAAGTACGTCCTCCTCCAGCGCGAAGATCCAGGAGTCGACGACCGGACGTAACGCGCTGGGCCCGAACTCGGCCGTCGAGAGCCGTTCAGCGAGCCGCCGGTAGACGGTTTCGAGCCGGTGCAGCGGCGTCTCGTTCTCGGAGATCTGGATCTCGGCAGTAGCGAAGCCGCGCCACTTGCCCTGTTCCGCGAGCCACCGGGTGAAGAATGTCTTCCCCGCGCCGTACTCGCCGCGAACCGCCCTGAACGTCGCCTGCCCGCGCGCGAGCCGGTCGAAATCCTCACTGACTGCCGAGGAGAACCGGTCGAGGCCGACGGCCAGCACGTCGAGGCCCTGTTGCGGCACCGTGCCCCGGCGAAGCGCGTCAACCACCTCCTGGCGGCGCTGCTCGGAGATGGTCACGAGACGGCGTCCAAAGCGAGCATCGCAGTGAGCGCCAGCGAGCGAGGAGCGCAGCGGAGGACGGCGTCGGGGTACATGGTCACGAGACGGCGTCCGAAATCACGCCAGGCCGGCCTGGGTCTTCAACAGAGCCGCATTGAGCCGCACGGTATCTCCGTCGATTCTCAGCACCTCATAGCCGTCGATGTTGAGTATCCGCTGCGCAGCCGCGATATGGCTGCCGACACGTGCCTCGGGCACGTCGAGCGCGCGGGCCACCGCCGCCCGGGTGGCGGCACCGCCGCGTTGGTCGAGCGTCCGCAGCAGTGCCACGAGCCGGTCCGCGGGCATGGTCCCGCGGCGCATCCGTGCCAGCCGCGCGACCATCACGTCAGTGTCGAGCACCCGCTCGACCCACGTGTCCACGACCACCTCGGAGGCGTCGAACAGCGCGGGGGCGGACGGCTCCGCCGGCACTGCACGTGCGGCGGGCTTGCCCCTTCGGGGGGACGGCTTCGGTGTGCGGGCCGCAGCCGGGGCGGAGGCGGCCTCCACCCACCAGGCAGGCGCGGCATGATGGACGGGCGTCCAACCGGGCAGCCCGAGTTCGGCACGGCAAAGAAGCGCGAGCGGGATCACGACCTCCTGGGCGCTTGCGCCGCCGTGGTAGCCGTTGCGGATGTCGGTGTAACGCAGCCGCTCGTTCCAGGCGGCGACGATCCGGCTGTTGCCCAGCAGCACGCGCGGGCCGGTCAGCTCGACCTCGTCCTCCCCGGGGGGCTGCGCCGACGACCGCCACCGGGCTCCGCCGCTGTCGTCGGAGGACAGCCGGGAACCGCGCTCGTGAACGTGCCCGTGGTCGCTGGCCAGGAGGACGACGCGGTCGGATTCGTGGGCGACGGTCAGCAGGTCAAGGAGGCGATCCACCGAGTCGGCCGTCCACGGCGTGCGCCCCCCCTTGTCGAGGGCGTCATCGACGGTGTTGACCACGACCCCCACCACTGCAGTGCCACTCCGGATCGCGTCGGCGACCTTCGGCGCGAGGGCGTCGCCGGCACCGGCCGTGGTGAGGTCGCTCTTGTGGAACAGCGGCCAGCCCCGCTCGTCGAAGGCGGCGCGTTCGTGGGTCCGGGTGCCGTCGGTGAGCCGCCCGCACAGCAGGCTGGTCCGCGAGACCCGTGTGACCGACGGCAGCGCCGCGAGCACCGGCCGAGCCGGAGCGAGCGTGTGCTCGACCCAGCCACGCGACGACAGGTCCGCGAGCAGTTCCCGCGCCACGCCCGTGGACAGGCCGTCGAGCACGAGCAGCAGCACCCGCAGTTCCCCCGACAGGGGCAGCACGACCTCGCCGAGCACGTCCTCGACCGGCAGCAGCTCCCTCAGCGTGGAACCGGTACGGACATGGTCGGCAAGCAGACGGGCGAACCGCTGCTCGTGTTCAGCGCGTACCGCGTCGACCGCCGCGCACAGCGCCCGGTACGCCGCCGCGACCGCCGGATCGACGTCGCCCTCCCACACCCGGGCGCGGGCCACGTCCACCCACGCGTCCTCGCATTGCTGGCGACGGGCCGCTTCGGCGAGACTTGCCGCGGGTGGCTGCCCGCTGGCCTGCCGGTAGGCCAGCCAGCGGAGCAACCGGATTGCCATCTCGACCCGGCGCACCCGTTCGCCATGGTCGACCGCGAGCGCGTGCGCCTTCAGCCGCGCGGACTCCCCCTCCGCCGGCGCGAGATCGTCGGTGTACAGCCGCCGCTTGCGCAGCAACGCCGTGACCTGCGATCCGACACTGCGCACCCGCTGAGCGAGACCCGACTCCAGGACCGTGCTCGGGTACGCGAGATCGCCGGCGCCCTGCTCGGTCAGCAGCTCCTCGGCGCGCCGCAGCACCGTCCCGGCGACGACCCTGCCGTCCTGGGTGAGGAGCCGCTGCACCAGGCCTTCGGCTGCCCGTCCCCATTCCGTGGCGGTCGCCGCGTCCAGGGCTCCGCCGACCGCCCGCGTCTCCAGCATGGTGCGTGGCACCTGCGCAGCCTCGCATACGTCGGAATGGGTCAACGCGGCGAGCACCAGCCCGACGGCGACGGTGTCCGGGCCGTACCCGCCGGCGAAGCAGCGCAGGACGGCGCGGGCCACGTCCGCGTGACCGCCGCGTCCCGCAAGCCACGCGGTGAGTCCGTCGCGGATCGCCGGATCCAGCGCGCACCACCGGACGAGGTGGGCGGGGTCGATGCTCCACTGGAGCAGACCGGTGAGGTCGAGGTCGAGGCGGCTGAGCCCGACCCGGGTCTCGGCCAGCACGCTCAGCGCGCTCGCCCGGTCGAGGTAGCCGCTGGGCACCGCCGGGTACCCGTCCACCGGGGGTACCGCGAGCAGCGCGTCGACCGCCCACTGCTCCTCGACGAGCGCGGGGTCGATGTCGCGTGCCCGAAACAGGCTGGCGAGCTGCTGCCAGCGGTCGAGCGGGAGCACCTTCTGCCCGACGAAACGGGCGGTGATGCTCGCCCCCAGCTCGCTGGTCTCCTGGTCGGTGAGCAGGACCAGAACATCGCCGGGCGCCAGGTCGGCGACCCGCGCGAGCTCATCCCGGATCGCGAGCGTGGACACGCAGGGCCGAACGACCATCGCGCGACCGGTGGACACGTCCAACCGCTCGTCATGCGGCCACACCGGGGTAGCTGCCAGCGCGATCACCTGTGCCTCCGCATTCCGGCGCAGGACCTCGGACACCTTGGCGCGTACCAGCACCGGCGTGGCCAGCACCATCACTCCACGACCTTCCAGGTGACACGGACTCGCCTGCCCTGCGCGGCAAGCGCGGAAAGGACACTCGCCATGTCCGTCACCGATGCCCGGTCGACGACGCGGTCTCCCTCCTCGGCGACCTTCATCGGTGGGAGCGGAGGCGTTGGATCCCTGACCCTGGTCGCTTCCAGCAGCAGCCGGCGGGCTTCCCGGTCGGCCTTACCGAGCACCGGCTGCAGGTGTTTGGCCCATTCGTTGGCCACCCAGACGCCGGCGAGCTCGTCCGCCACCACCTTCGCCTCCGCGCTCTGCGGATGCCCAGGTCCCCAGCTGGTGACGGTGGCGAAGATGTCCCAGTCCACTCGGCGGACGGCGGCGACGAGATCGGTGGCGGTGCTCAGGCTCCGGCCCATGTGCAGCGGGACCCCGGCCAGGTCGAAGGCAGCGAGTGCGTCGATGAGTGCCACGTTGTCGGTGGCCGCCGCCAGCTCCTCGCCCAGCCGTACGACACCTTCCGCGATCCGCACGCGCTCGGTCGCGCCCGCATCGACGTTTCCGCGTAACACCGCCGGACCCTTGTCGACCAGAGCGGAGTACAGCGCCCGCGCCACCGAGGTCCGATCCGCGACGGCACGCCGGACGCGTTCAGCGAGCAGACCGACGTTGCGCGCGGTACACAGCTCGGTGATGTCGGCGACCGCGAAGATGGCGTGGGCCCGGTCGCGGGCCTCCAGCCAGGTCGCCCCGTCGGGCAGTGGCTCCTCGGCGACCCTTGCGTCCGCGGGCAGCGGCTGCAGGGCGCTGACGTCGATCGGCTGGCCGAGAACGATGCTGCGGTTGGTCTGTTCGGCGAAGACGAGCAGGACGAGATCCGCGATCTCCTGGGGCAGACCCATCCCCCGCGGCTCGTCGAGCCACAGCCGCAGGTCCCTGACAGTGACCGGCTTCCCGGCCGCCTCAGCCTCGACGATCCTGCGACCGAGGTGCTGCTCCCAGTGGTGACCAAGTACGAAGTACTGGTCGTGCTGCTCGCCGAGTCGCAGCGGGTTCGCGACCTTCTTCATGAGTGGCCGTTCACCGGGCTCCACCATGATTCGGTGTTCCGGATGTTCGATCGCCCGGCGGACCTGGGCATGAACCTTCCGCAGATCGGCCTGGCGGACCTCGGCGGGGAAATGCGGGTGAGCAGGATGTTCCCAGCTCAACAGTTGGTCGAGGAGGTTCTCGAACGCCTGCCGCAGCCCGGCGCCGGCAGGCACCTTGGGCGTGAACCCGGGTTCGAGGCTGACGAACATGTCGATCCCACCATGTGCGGTGTCGACCAGCGTCTCGTCCGGTGTGACGACGCCGTAGGCCTGCAGCAGGGCGTTGGACAGCCGGCTGCGCAACTGGTCGCGTAGCGCGGCCATCTGCTGCTTGGCTATGGCCTTGTCGTTGTCCGAAAGATGCCCGGCAAGCTGGTCGAAGCTCGGCCCGAGGGCGTACTGCAGGCGCACGTAACGGCCGAGGTCCCGCTCGACGTGCGCGGTGAAGTGACGCGGCACCCAGCAGATGGTGCGCGCGGGCCGCACCCCACGCAGGCGACCCGCCCGGTCCAGATCCTCTACCGGAGAGTGACCCTCCTCGTCGAACGGGAAGCCGAAGGCGACCCGCCAGCCGCCGTGGGTGGGTACGAACATGCTGTCGCCGAGGTCACCGGGATCACGGATGGTGCCGTAGACGAGTTCGACGCCGCGCCTGGTACCCCGCCAGATCGTGGTGTACGTGGTGACCCTGTCGAGCGTGACCTCCTTGGACGCGCCAAGTGCCTCGAACACCAACGTCCGTGCCGCCTGCCGGCGAGTGCCGTCCGAATCAGCGCCCTTGGCGTTGTCCAGGACGCCCTCGATGTCGATGCCGTCCAGGCGTACCGAGATCAGCGGGCTCGCGTCGTCACCGGTGAGCTGCACCGTGCCGAGCCGGGCCGCCCACTGGCGGACCACCTGGAGTACGGCGCCGGTCTCCTGGCCGGGCACCATGGAACGGATGTAGCCGTGGTTCAGCGCGACGATCTTGCGGGCGGTGAGGTCCCGCATCGAGGAGACCTCGGGCATGAGCGCGGCGAGCACCAGGGTCTTCGCGATGCGGTCGTCGCGGTGCACGGCATGGGTCGGTGGCACCGTGCCCACGGCTTCCTCGACAAGCCCGTGGCTTTCCAGGATGAGCCGGCGGATCTCCGCATACACCTTCTGCGCGTTGCGCCACAGCGCTCCCAGCTCACCGCTGATCGGCTCGTCGTTCGCGACGAGCACGTCGAACAGGTCCGAGACCGGGACGAGCTGCCCGAGCGCGAGGGTGTTCCGCTGGTCGACGAGCAGTTGCTGCATGACCCGCAGCGCGGTGCGTTCCCGCTGCAGCGCGCCGGAGAGCGCGACCAGCGTCTCCACGAACGCCGGGCTGAACGGGTACGTCAGCCGGAACGCCTGCCGGTCGGCGTGCGCGGTCATGAGCGCGGACCGGATGTCCTGACGTACCTGGTCCATCGCGGTGAACGCGGTGTCGATCTGCGCGCGGGCCTCGGCGCTCCTGGGCTTCAGCAGCCGCTTCGAGGCGATGACCGGCAGGTTGTTGTCGGACAGCTTGACCGAACCGAACCGGCCTTCCCACCACTTGAGGCTGTCCGCGAATGCCAGATGATCGGTGCCGGGCAGGTTGGTGCCGACGAGTTCGCGCAGGTCGCGCTGCCGGGCGACGAAGCTGACGATCGGCACCGGCCGGTCCGCGTTGGCCGACTCGACGAGTTTCGCCACCTTGGGCGCCTCGTTCGCCACCCACGCGTGGTCGGCCATCTTCGTCGCGAACCACAGGATCAGCTCGTCGAGGAACAGCACGAGCGCGTCGTAGCCGAGGCTCGCCGCGTGCTGACTGATCGCGGCCAGCCCGTCATCGATGTTCACATAACCGGTACCGGCGCTACGGGCCAGGTCGGCGAACCCCGTCAGGGCCTGTTGCAGCGCGGTGACCAGATCCTTCCGATCGGTCGAGTCCGGACCCGCTCTGAGGGCCGCTTCGAACTGCCCGGCGTCCCATGTGCGGGCCAGGTCGCCCCATCCTTTGTCTTTGTCGCTCCCGTCCTTGCCGAGCAGCCCGAAGAACGCGTCGCCGCCGAGCCTGGCGCGCAGCGCGATCGCGGTATTGATGAGTGGTGTATCGATCAGGACGTCCGGCATGGGCGCGTCAGGATGCAGCTTCTGGACGTGGGCGACGTAGCCGCCGAGGACGGCCTCCTCCAGCGTCTGCCGGCCGACAAGGTGGTACGGCACGAGGAGGAACCGCTTGCCGATCACGTCGCCGTCGAACTTGCCGACCGCCGGGGCGAGCTCACCTATCCCGCGGGCACCGGGATGGTTCGCCAGCAGCGCGCTCAGCACAGCCATGAAATGGCTCTTGCCCGACCCGAACGAGCCGTCGAGATAGGCGGCCTTGCTGCTGCGGTCGGTCAGGGCACCCTTGATGATTCCAAGCGCTTCACCGAACCGGATGGCAAGCTCGGGCGTGACGATGTAATCGCGCAGGGTGCGCTCTATGTGGGTGACGCCCTGGGCCAGATCGAGGACGAAGTCCCCGGAGTGCACGGTCTCGGGGACGTCGATGAGTTCGGAGATCAGGGTCATGTCTTCGCCGGCTTCGTCGTCTTCTTCTTCGTCGTCCGGGCCGGCGGGCGCCAGCCGGTGAGGTCATCGCGGGCAAGGCCCAACTGGAGCAACTGCTCGTCGAGAAAGCCGGTGTATGCGTCGGCAGGCCGGACGCCGAACTCGGGATCGATATCCGGATGCCACTGCGCGACCCAGGGCAGCAGTTCGCCCAGCCCCGCCAGCAACGGAGTGAGCTTACCGGCATCCCAGGCGTCGAACTCACGCCGCTCGGTCACGTACGTGGTGAGCGCCTGCGCCTGCTGCAAATGGTCCCACCCGGCCCAGCCGAGCAGCAGCGTGCCGTCCCGGGAGGCGTCCGGGAAGGAGATGAACCGCTCCTTGGGCACGTCCAGCTTGCCCCGGTTACGCCAGAACGCCGTGTCCCGGAAGTCACCCTGCTTGTACTTCGGCGGTACGTCGATCTCGCCGACCTTCTCCCGCGCGTCCTCTCTGCGCTGCAGATCCCAGGTGCGTTCCCACTGTTTGCGGACGCGCAGCCCCGAATCGGTGTAGCGCCAGGTGGCGAGGAACGGCACATGCTGGTCCTTGACCAGCGCGCCCACCACGTCGCCGAGGTCGACGTCCCGGGAATAGAGGCCCGCCACCGCCACGAAGTCGGTGTCCGACCGCAGCTCGTCGGCGAGCTGAGCGACGGTACGCAACGTCGGAGCCGGGCGATGCCACAGCGCGTGCCCTTCGATCCGGTCGAGCAGCCAGTCCCGAAGCGTGTCGGCCTCTATCTCCTCCCACGACCGTGTCGCCCAGCGCCGCTTGCACTCCGGCCGCTCGATCAGGTGCAGGTACGGATCATCGGCGATCTTCCGCAACCGCCGCTCGACCAGCGCCCGGTAGTCCGCGGGCCAGCGCTCAGGCAGTTCGGTGATCGGCGTCGATCCGTGCCGCGCGAACCAGACTGTCTCGGCCTCACCGGCCGCCATCTTCCGCGCCAGCGCGATCTCGAAGGCCCGCTCCCCGAGCTTCAGCGGCGGTTTCGTGATGCCCTGGCCGATCAGCTCGCCGGCGTCGTCCCTGAGAAGCTCGTAGAGTCCGTAGACCTCCCAGTCCAGCTCCTCCTGCACCGAGATCATCTCGCCCCGGATCCGCTCCCACTCGCCATGTGCCCGGTCCAGGCCGTCCCGCGTCGGCACGCTCTCTCGGGCCACTGCGGAAGGCTCCACTCGCTGCATTTCCTGGGCCAACCTGTCCAACCGGGTGGCAAGATCATGCGGTGCGCCGTCCGGCAACGGGAACTCCTGCAGTTTGGTACCGGTGAACTCGTAGAATCTTTCCCACTCGTCATGCATGAAGCCGCCAGTTCCCGACTGGCTGCCCTTGTCATGGCAGACCTGCTTGAGCCAGAAACACGCCGTCGACGAGTTGAGCAACCCGAGTAGCCGCAGATGCTCCTCCTCCGACACCCCCTCCGGTAGCTTGATCACCGGCGCCGAACGGTTACCGACCTGACCGCTACGATCATAAACGAAATGGTTATGAGTGGCGACGAATGCGTAGGTCAGGTTGCGAGGATCCGTCAGGCGTTCATGCGCGACTTGATGCCATTCAAACCAAGAGCGACCTTCCTCGAAGTAGGTCAGCTTCGAGAATGTTGCCCGATTTCCCATCGTCGTACGACAAGGCCAAAGCCGTCGAGCCGTCCGGGAGCCAAATTCAAGAATAGGTTTTTTGTCACGATACGGAAAGATTGCCACAGCCATGGCGCTGATCGCGAAGTCACGGACACTCTCCCCGACTGCGACCGAACGGATCCAGTCATCTTCAATGCCCACACGGCGGTACACCGCTTCTGAGGCAAAGAAGGCGTCGTCAGCATTGGTCTGACCAATATAGCCGATGGCCGAAGTGTAAGAACTTAGTCGGCTTTCTGACTCGTTCAGTACGGCAAGCAGCTCCGCAGCCCCTCCACCACCAAGTGCCCATGGATGTCGCGAGAGCGTCTCCCGAGAAAAGTCGGTGATCGAAACGAATTCGGTCTCTGTGCCGGGACTGTCTATATTCTCGATGATCGAAGACCATACGAGCCCCTTCGACGGGTCAACAGGAGCGCCCGGTTCACCGCGAATACCAAGCGCCGCGCGAACATTTGAGCGCACCGGATGGCGTTTGCGTCCACCCATGATTACAGTTGGCGTACCATGGCCGGGGATGTAGGCACCACTAGTATCAATGACCAGCGCGAGATCGACCTTTGTGAGGAACTTTTCGACGAGCTTTTTGCCGAACTCACGCTTCATGAACGAGTTGGCGGTGATCTGGCCCGTGAATCCACCTTCGATAGCCAGATCAAAGAACCGTTGCGCGAACGGCACCGATAGTGCGTACAAGCCCGAGCAGGCGTCCCACAGGTCGCGGTAGACGCGGTTGAGCACGGCATCCTTGACCGTGATGTACGGGGGGTTGCCCACCACCGCGGGGTAACGCTGACCGAGGATGTCCTCCAGATCCCGGGCGTCCTCGTACTCGTAGACGAACTCGCCTTCGCCGGCCGACCCGGCGAGCACGTGTTCGGTGAAACCTTCCAGCGTCTCCTGGCCGTGGCGGACGCCGAAGCGCAGAGAGTCGCCGATCGCGATCCGGATGCGCCAGGTCGGGGCGTCGGCGAGCCGGGTGATGCGGCAGGCGGTCAGGGCTGCGATAACGAGGCGGAACCGGGCGATCGCCGCCGCGTACGGGTTGATGTCGACCCCGTGCACCTGGCCGAGCGCACGCTCGACGTGGACTCTGACATCGATGCCGTATTCCTGCTCCTGCCAGCGGCCGACCAGACGGTGGAACGCGCCGAGCAGGAAGTGGCCCGAACCGCAGGTCGGGTCGATGAGCCGGACCTCGGCGAGGCCGTACTCGTTGATCGCCGGGTCAAGGGTGCGGTCGAGGATGAACTCCTCGACGAACTCGGGCGTCTGCAGGAGTGCGTAGTCCTTACGCACCTGTTCGGACAGGTCCTGGTACAGGTCGCCAAGGAACCGGGTCGACAGTGTGTCGTCGCGGAAGTCGCGGACGAGCGCACCGCTGTCCGGGTCGATCCGGCGCCAGAAGTCGAGCAGCCCGGTGGCCGCGTCCGGGGACATCTCCACCAGATGCAGCGGGTTGTGCCGGTCGACCAGCGTCCGCGTCGCGTCATACTGTTCCAGCCGGGCGATCGCCGCCCGCAGGTATTCCAGGTCGGAGTCGGCCGGGTGCTCCCGGAAGTAGTGGGCCTGCCGTTCCCGCGCCTCAGCGAGCCGGTCGTCCTGGCCGGGGGCCACGGGCCCCGCGAGCATCGGGTGCTCCAACAGCCGGTTGTCCTCGCAGAACCGGGTGAAGACGCAGGCCAGCACCCAGCCGACGGCCACCTGGGTGAGCTGCTGGCCGCGCCACGTCTCGTACGTGACGCCGGTGCGCCGGCCGGCCTTCGCCTCGCCGTACCGCTTGCGCAGCCGCGCGTCGATCTCCCCGCCGGCTTCCGGGGCGGCTTCCGCCCGCGCGAGCAGGTCGGCTTCCAACCCGCGTACCTGCTTCTGCAGGTCGGCCAGCAGGCGTTTGGCCTCGATCACGCTGCTCCCCCCTCGGCAAGCCGAGACTCGTACCTGACAACCTGCCGATTGAACACCACACCGGCGAACAGTCGGTCGGGCACCACCCGCGTGATCTCATTTCAGCCGCGAGCCGCTTCCGTGGTCGTCCCCGGCTCGGCTGTCACCCTCCGCCGGTTGCCGGTACGACGGGCGGGGCGAACTGCGGGACAACGACGTCGAGCTCATGTCTGAGCGTCTGTCCGGACCGGCGGCGGAGCTCACGCGCTGTCCGTCGTACATCGTTGGGAAGCTTGCGCCCGGATCCGAGTCGGCGATGGTAGCCGCCAGACAGGGAGAACTGTATGATCAAGAGTAGTTACGAACGTAAGATGGGCGAAGCCCGCCGAAAATCGGCCTGAAACTGCAGCCAGGAGGGGTTTCCGGAGATGCTTCTGCGCTTCAGAGTGGCCAACCATCGGTCAATTCGTGATGAAGCGGAACTATCACTCGTTTCGTCCTCATTGCAGACAATAAACCCGCGGGACGGCGATTGGGCCGGTGCCACAACGCGAGTAACTGCGATCTATGGGGCCAATGCGGCGGGAAAGTCAAACCTATTGGATGCAGTCGATTTCGCAGTCGATGCAGTTCGCCATTCCGCCACAACATGGGCCGAGAACAAGAGCTTTCCGTTCCGACCGTTTCGACTGACAGACGCAGATAATAGGTCACCTTCATTCTACGAACTCTCAGTTGTCGTAGATGATATCCGTTACGATTACGGGTTCAGGTGCACCGCACAGGGGGTACACAACGAGTGGCTGTATAGCTATCCAGAGGGTCGACGGCGACAACTTTTTGTTCGGAACGGCCCCGGCAAGGATTCGATCTCATTCAGTCGAAACCTGCCCGGGGATAATGCTTTGACGGCCAGCCTGCTACGCCCCCGCAGCCTCTATCTTTCGGTCGCAGCCAATGCCAATCATGAGCTACTTCAGAGAATCCAGCATCGAATCGCATATCATATTCTGTATGCTAAATACAGCGAAATGGACCGCCTGGCCAGGCTTCGCATGGTCATGGAGGCCGTGGAAGACCCAGGCGCGCTGGAACAGGCGGTCGCCCTGCTTAAAATGGCGGACGTGGGCATCACGAACGTCGCGGTCAAGGATGACGAACTACCACGAGCCCTTCGATCACTCATCGAGCGAATACTTGATAACGGAGACGATGGAAAAGAACGGCATAGCCAGGAGGCGGTTCAGAACTTTACAAAGAATCTTTCCTTCCTTCACTCCGCCGCCAACGGTAAAGAATTCGAGCTTTCTCAGTCCGACGAAAGTAGTGGAACGCTGGCTTGGATAGCTCTGGCCGTGCCGGCTCTTCGCGCCTTCCGGCACAGAGACGTACTACTTGTGGATGAACTGGATGCGAGTATCCACCCTTATCTTGCATCGGCGCTTGTTGAGATGTTCAAGAATCCGGCCATAAATTCTACTGGAGCGCAGATAATATTCACCACACACGACGTCGCCTTTATGAATCCATCATTTCCTGCTTCTCTCAAACCCGATGAAGTCTGGTTTACCGAGAAGAAGAGCGACGGGGCAACTGAGCTCTATTCCTTGGCGGAATATCCAACACGGCGGACGGAGAACTTCTCCAAGCGATACTTGGACGGCCGCTACGGTGCTGTTCCGTTGGTTGATCTCGATGCCCTTGTCGGAGTTCTGCACCAGGACAAGGCATGAGTTCGGGGGGACGACCCGGGAAATCTGACCTTCGACGCAAACGGGGCACGCGGACAGAGCGCCCTAAGATCTTGATCGTGACTGAAGGCGAGCGCACAGAGCCCGACTATTTCAAGGGTTTAGCACGGGCAGTGCGAGCAACGGGAGTTCGCGTCGTCAAGGCAAAGATTGTAGGGTCCGGCAGCGATCCCGAGACCGTGGTCCGACAGGCGCTGAGCCATCGGGAACGCGAAGAAGAGCTGGACGCGTGCTGGTGTGTCGTAGATGTCGACTCTCATGCAACGCTTGACAAGGCGATTGCCCTCGCATTTTCCGAGAAAATAGCGCTCGCAATAAGTAATCCTTGTTTCGAGGTATGGCTGATCTGGCATTACGCCGATCTTTCAGCCCATGTGCGCGGAGATCAGCTGCGCCAGATTCTCCGCGGATACGGTTTTCGAGATAAAACGTTACCGAAGAACTTTCCGTTCGGCAACTACAGAGAAGCTTGTCGACGGGCGGAGCGGACTGCCGCGGATTTGGCTCCGGGGGCACGTGGCCCAAATCCGTCCAGTTCGGTTGGCGCACTTGTCATCTATTTGGTAGAGGAAACCGGAAAACCGTAAGCGAAATACTGAGACCTTGAAATATCCGGAAACCGGCCTGCTCGATTCCGGACATGACGCGCACTTGAAGATGTGATCATTGACAAGATCGATTTGGTCGGCGATGTTGTTTCGGAGCAGGTCGGCCAGCAGGCGCTTGGCCTCGACCACGCTGCTCCCCCTCGGCAAGCCGGGACTCGTACCCGACAACCCGCCGATTGAACACCACCCCGATGATCGGGGTATCAGGCACCACCCGCGTGATCTCACATCAGGCCCAGGCTGCGAGTACTGCCCGCCAGGCATCTCTCCGGAACGCCGGAAGAGAGCTGGCAGCTGGCAAGTCGAGAAATAACGGCCTCGGCCTTCAAGGGCCTCCACCACCGCAAGATTGATGGTCAGGCCGCGGCAACCGTCTCGGTGTAGGGCCGGATCGCGACCGTATCAGCGGCCACCATCTCACGGAACATGGCGTCGAGTCGGCGCGCCACTGGACCGTCAAGCCAGGTCATGCCGCAGGACGGGCACTCTTCGACCGGAACGTCCGTCACGACAGCCACCCGGCTGTCCCTCTGAAGGACCTTCGGCTTCCGAGCGGGACGAATCTCACCATTGTCGCAGGCGTCACAACGCACTATCGCCTCCTTCGAAGATCGGCCGACCATTCAGCCGGGTATGGCTTGAGTGTGCTGTGACTGCGCAGCTTCGGCATGCCGGGCCAGATGATGTAGGCTTACATCATGGCGCATCGTACCCAGATCACACTGGCCGACGAGCAGTACGAGCGGCTGCGGGCCGAATCGCGGCGCAGCGGGCTCGGCCTCGCCGAGCTCGTGCGCCGCGCAGTGGATCGCATGTACGGCTCGACCCGCCCAGAGGAAACAGTCCACGCGCTCGACGCCAGCTTCGGGAGCTGGACGGACCGCACGGACGACGGAGCGAGCTACGTCGAAGGGTTGCGGCACGGGATGGCTCGCCGCCTCGCCGGCTGATGGCGATCGTCGTCGACACATCGGTGCTCATCGACCATCTCCGTGGCGATCAGGGCGCTCGCGACGCGCTGCGGAAGGCCGCGGGGGCCGGAGAGCGTCTTGCCGCGTCGGTTCTGACGAAGGTCGAGATACTCGCGGGGATGCGTGCGAGCGAGGAGCGTGTGACACGTCGGCTCCTGGACACCCTCGACCTGATCGGGGTCGACGACGCCATAGCCGAACGCGCTGGCATACTTGCCAACCACTACCTGCGCTCCCATCCTGGCGTCGACCCTGTCGACTACGTCATCGCCGCGACGGCACAGCATCTGGACGCCGAGCTGTGGACACGCAACCTCAAACATTTCCCCATGTTTCCCGGACTCTCGGCGCCGTACTGAGACGCACCGGTGGAGATCGACCAATGCTGGCCGGAGCTCCCCACGGTCCGTGGCCTCGGGGTCGAAGATTGAGATGGTAAGGGGCCCAGGTGCCTTGGCGGTGGGGACCATCGCCGGGTCACGCCGCTCCGCCTTCGGCGAGCCGGGACTCGTGCCTGGCGATCCACTCCTCGGGTAGCGACAGCCACTGGTTGCCGAACTGGGGTACCGGGGCGCCGCCGTCGAGCAGCGGCTGCTTCTCGGTGTCGGCCCAGGGTACGAGCACCCACGCCGTGCGCACCGCCGCATCGGCGGTGGCCGTCCGCACCGATTCGCGTAGCTCGTCCAACAAGGCCAGCGAGCCGTCGTACCGTACGAGCACACCGGCGTTCACGAGCAGGACGGCCGGCCCCGCCGCCTCGATCGACGCACGTACTGTGGCCATGCCGGCCTGCGTGACCTTCGACAGGTTGGCCCATTCACGGGACGTTCGCTCGGCAGCGTCGGCCTCCAGCACACGGGACCACGCCACCCGGTGTCGCTCGCAGAAGTCACGCATCCCCGCCAGAAGGGCGCCCTCGACGTCGACCACGGTCACATCCTGGGCGGCCAGGCAGCGCTCGGCGCGGGCGAGCCTGCGTGGCGGCATCGAGAGTACAAGCCACCCGCCGTCCGCGAGCGAGCGGGCAAGCCGGTCGTCCGCGGCCAGCACCCGGTCCTCGAGGCGCCGCCAACCGGCCCTCGTCATGGTGACCGTGCCGCCGGTGCCGCGACGCGGCGTGGTGCTGCGATAGGTCAGCAGCGATGTCAGACCGTGGGCCTCCACCCGGCGCGCGAGGTACTGCTGGGCCTCGTCGTCCCAGCGCAGCGGCACGCCGGCCGCCTCGAGCAGGGTGTCGAGCTCGGGCCGGCCGGGCAGGGCAGCGGCGTACGGGAAACGGGCTGCGACCCGCTCGGCCACCTGCTCGGGCGTGAGCCCCGTGCTCCCGTAGAGCGCACCGGCGGCCAGTCGCAACGTACGCCCCGCGTCCAGACCGCGCGGGTAGACCTCAAGGCGCGGCGTCACCGCCGCGGTCCGCGAGGCGATGACCGCAACCTCGACAAGCCGCTCAGGGAAGATCAACGATGGGTCGGTCTCGCCGGGTGCGGCAACGGCACGCAGCCGCTCGATGACCCGGGCCGGGACGGGAAGCGGATCCGTCGCGGCCAGCTCGTCGGCCGCGACGCCGAGCCGGGAGGCCCAGTCAAGCCGATCCGCCGTCGAGGGCGCGTCCCCGGCGTGCGAGGGACCGGCTGCGATGAGGATGCCGTGCAGTTCACGGCTGTAGACCAGCCGCGGATCCCCGCCGATGGCGCTGCCGTCGAGGTCACTGCCGTCAAAGTCACTGCCGTCGAGCGAGCCATCGGCCAGCTCGGCGTCGATGGCGGCCCGTACAACCGCCTCGGCAAGCCGGGACCGCAGCGGCTCCTCGACCGTGCTGCCCTGGAAGTCGAGTAGCGCCGCCGCGCAGTGACGAGCCGAAGCGACCCCGCCGACCGACTCGACAACCTCGACGATGGTATCCCGCAGGTCCCGCATCCCGTCGAGGGCGAGCCAGTGCTCCTCGAACCTCGCGACCGCGTCCCGTACCGTGCGCTGCTCCCGGCCGAGGGTCCTGGCCGCGTCACGCAGGCTCGTCCACGCGCTGCCGCCGTCCTCACCGAGCCCGAGCAGAGTCTCGGCAACAGCACGGTCAACCTCGTTCGGGACGAGCGCGGCGGCCACCCGGTCGAGCAATGTCGGCTCACTGGGCCGCTCCGCCGAGGACTCCGCCACCCGGGCAGCGAGCCGGTCAAGCTCCTCGCGTAGGCGATACCGCGTCTTGGTGCCGATGCCGGGCAGCCAGACGACCTGCGCCGGAGAAAGGTCGATGGCCCCGCCGACCGTGACGATGTCGAGCCGCTCCAACACCGCCAGCACCTGAGGGGACAGTCCAGCCGCGCCGATCGGGGTCGCACGACCGACCCGCTGAGTCGGCGCCTGGGACACCGCGGTAACCGGCTCGGTGAAAACGGTGTCCCAGGCGTGGCGCATCTCCTCCACGGTGTCGAACCGCTTCTTGGCATCCCGGTGCAGCGCCCGGCGGAAAAATCCCGCGAGACCAGGCGCATACGACCGGTCGAACAGCTCCGGATCGATCGTGGCGTCGGCATCGGTGAAACCCGGGTGCGCACCGCCGGCCCCGTACTCCGGTCGCCGCGCCGTGGCCATCTCGTACAACGTCACCGCGGTCGCGTACCGCTCGGCCGCCAGATCCCACAGCCTGCGCTCGCCGCGGCCGAGGAACGGGTCGAGATACGGCCGGGTGCCGGCGTCGATCGCGTCCAGCGGCTCCTTGGTCAGGGAGAAGTCGAACAGGACGAGCTGCCGCTTCTTGCCCTTACCGCCGCGCTCGGCCACCCCCAGGTTGTCGGGCTTGATGTCACGGTGGGCGACCCCGTACCGCTGCAGATGCTGGACGATCTCCAGCAGGTCATCGCCCCATTCCTGCAGCCACTCCGGCTGCAACCGGCCCCGCTCCCGCACCTCCTGGGCCAGCGTGCGGGTTCCGGCGAACGAGACCAGCAGCGCGCGGCGGGGGCCGACGTCGATGACACCGTCGCTGAGCAGCTCCACGACACCTGGGTGCTCGCCCAGGCTGGTAAGCGCGGCGGCCTCGGCGACGAGACGCGGGTCCTTGCCCCGGTCGAGCGACACCTTGAGCACCGCCCGCTCGCCGTCCCGATCCACGAGCAGGGCGAGCGCGGTGGAGCCGCGGCCCAGCCGCCCCACGACCGCGAACCCGCCTTCCAGCTCGGCCCCGGCCTCCGCTTCCAGCGGGTCGACGACGACCGGCGCTTCCTCCTCGACCGCGGCCAGCCGTTCCCGCACCAGGTCGAGGTCGAGCAGGAACCCGGCCATGTCCCGGGTCCGCTTGTCCGGGTCGGCGTCTGTCGCGGCGGCCACGAGCTCGTCGAGCGCCTCCGGGACAGCATCCACCTGCTGAGCCAGGGACAACCGGCCATGCTCGGCAAGTCGCTGGGTGAGCGCCCCGTACGTCGACGCCGGCGGCACTCCGGTGAACAGGTGGTAGGCGATCGCACCGACACCGAAGACGTCGAGGGTGACCCCGTTCGCCGTCCCCCAGCTCCACTCCGGCGCGAAGTAGGCGGTCGCGGCCTCGTCGGCCAGCCCGGCGTAGCTGCCGGTGGACGTCACCGACACCCCGGTCGTCGACTCCGAACCGCGCGATGCCGTCTGCCAGTCCGTGATCTGGAGGAAGAAGCCGTCCGGTGCGCGGCGTACCCAGACACACCGCGGGCTCAGCCCACGGTGGGTGAGCACCCGACGGTGGGCGTACGCCATCGTCTCGGCGATCCTGCGGAGCAGCGTGAGCCGGTCGTCGAAGGACAGCTCCCGTTCGTGCTCCCGCAGAAAGTGGTCGAGCCGCGTCAGGTCCGGGTCGTAACGGAAGACGACCGCCGGGCCGAGGTCATGCTCGACGAAGTCGACGGGTGTCGCGATACCGGGATGGTCAATGCCGCGCAGCGCCAGATACTCCCGCTCCGCGGCCCGCACCAGCTGGTCCCGCTGGTCGCGGGAGTCGACACCGCTCGCAAGGTAGATACGGACCCGGCGCGGCCGGTCCTCGGTGAAGCGGTGGTGGCGGGCCAGGAAGTCCTGCCAGCCAGGCCCATCGGCGAAGGCCGGCATCTCCAGCCGCAGGCTGCCCACCGTCCGGACGCGCTGGGACTGGCGGATCCCGGCCTGGTCGACCGCGCGGGCAAGAGCACCGCTCAGCTCCGCGTCCACCCTGCCCGGCTCGCGCACGTGGTCGAGGAAGCTCGGCAGCTCGGTCTGGTCGTGACGCCCGAAGACGTGCGCCCGGCCTTCAGGCGTGAGCCTCACATCCAGGCGAGCGTCGCTCAGGAAGACCGCGCCCTCGATCCACGGCACCCGGCGCCCACGCACAGCCTGCTGGGAGGCCAGCAACGACTTCAGCTTGCGTGCCTTACGAGCCGCTCCGACGACCGGGTTGTCGACGGGTGCACGGTGCGTCTGACGCCATGTGCCTGCGTCGCCCACGAGCACGCCGGACCACGACTTGATCTCCAGGATGACGATGCCGGCAGGGGTGATGAGCAGCAGGTCAACCTCGTTGACCGAACCGTCGGTGCCGAGAAACTCCGCGTTCGCCCAGGCCCGGAACGGATCCTTGTTCGGCAGCAGCGTCTTGAGATATCCCAGGGCCGCCCGCTCCCACGCGAACTCGGACGGCGTGCACTGCTGCCAGCGCCTATCGTCCATCCGAACCCCCCATAGATCACCGTGTATACAAATGTCTAAAGGTGTCTAAAGGTAGTGCACCCTGTGTTGCCGTCCGGCAACCGGGCAAACAGTGATCTTCACCTTCGGCTACCGGCCGCAGCACCACCGGGCTCGGCAGCGGGCCGCCGCCCGCAGGCCAGCGCCGCCGCCAGTCTCCCCAGCGGTGGATCCCGATCAGGGCACGCTGTTTCGAGGTTCGCCCGTGCCCGAGCCGGGGCTGTATCGCCGCCGGCAGGCATCCGCTCCCTCCCGCCCTCAGCCACTGTTCGCGCCATGATCCGAAGTCGACACGCTGTTGCGGGCAGCCACGCCGGGCCCCACGACGACCTGCTCAGGCGAGCGGGCTGGTGCCCGGCAGCGCACCGTCAAGGTCGACGATCTCCCGCCAGCGGTGCGCGACCTGGTCGATCGTCGGGACCTCCGGGAAGGTGACCCCCCTGGTCTGGAACTGCGCCACCCGGTGGACGTTGCCGCCGGCGGCCACCAGGACACTGCCGGTCTCGGTCGACTCGTCGGTGAGCAGGTAGCCGACGACCGGGGCGACGTGGGCAGGCGGCAGCTTCTCCAGCACCTCGGCAGAGGCGATGTCCTCGGTCATCCGGGTGGCGGCAAGCGGCGCGATCGCGTTGGCCAGGATGTTGTGCCTGCGGCCCTCGATCGCCAGCGTGCGGATCAGGCCGATCAGCCCGCTCTTGGCCGCTGCGTAGTTGGCCTGGCCGAAGTTGCCGTAGATGCCCGACGTCGAGGTCACGACCACGATGCGCCCGTGACGCTGGTCGCGCAGGTGCGGGAACGCCGGCCGGATCACGTGGAACGCACCGTCGAGATGCACCCGCAACACCGCGTCCCAGTCGGCCGCCGGCATCTTGTGGAACGTGCGGTCACGCAGGATGCCCGCGTTGGCGACGACGCCGTCGATACGGCCGAAGGTGTCGAGCGCGGTCTGCACGACAGCGGCGCCGCCCTCCCGGGTGGCCACGCTGTCGTAGTTGGCCACGGCCTCGCCACCGGTGTCGCGGATCTGCGCGACCACTGTGTCAGCGGCGGTGTTCCCCCGGCCGCTGCCGTCCCGCGCACCGCCGAGGTCGTTGACGATGACCTTCGCGCCCGACCGGGCCAGCAGCAGCGCGTACTCGCGGCCCAGACCGCCTCCGGCACCCGTCACCGCTATCACACGACCTTCGACTCCTGCCATGTCCTGCAACCTCTCTCGATGTTCTGGGGCGTCCTGGGGGTTGTCGTGCTCTCGATGCTCTGGGGATTGTCGTGGTTCCGGGGGCTGTCGTGGAACTGCCGCGGCCGGCGTCAGTGATCCGGGACACGCGGGCCTGGCGCCGCTACCAGCCGCTGGTCGTCGGCCTGCGCCGCCCGACGACAGCCTGCCAGGCCCTCCGCGCGTCCGCCGTACCGGACAGTTCGGCGACCGCCCTGGCCTCCTCGGGCAGCTGCACACCCGCCCCGCCCCGGTTGAGGAGGAGTGCGCTATAGTTCGCACAGGTTGTTCCTGCCGGGCCAGCCTCCGTCTTTCACCGGGGTCGGTGATGTGGGGGGC
>NZ_CAAAFR010000076.1:15458-19644 GCF_900634745.1 Protofrankia symbiont of Coriaria ruscifolia | reverse complement strand
CTAGTACTACAGCAACACTCTCCATGATCCGAAGACAGGTCGCCCCTGTGATCTGCGCTTATGTAACTGATCTTCAGTCGTACCAAAGCTTGCCGTCGGCGGGTTGCCGACGACACACCGACAAGTGTTGCTGTAGTACTAGGGAAGACTGCGTCCCAGACGCGCTGACCGAAACCGTGGTTGGACGCGACGCCGCGACGGCCCGAGACCGCGACCTGCATATCCTCGAAGGCGAAGTCCCGTCCAACCCGCGATGGCGTCCATTCAACTGCGATTGGCAACGATTCGCGTCCTGTTACGAATCCGTCGGTGCCGCGCGGCGATATGCAGCATGTGCCGCGCAAGAATGGGGGGACGATGTAGTCGAGACGGTCGAGTTGCTGGTGTCCGAACTCGTCACGAACGCAGTCAAAACGTCCATTTATCTGTCAAAGTACGCCGAGGATGACTACCGCGAACGGGAGGACATCTTCGTGCGACTCAGCTGCCTCGGCGTGAGCCTGGTCATCGAGGTCTGGGACCGGAACAAAGCGAAGCCGATACTCGAAGATCAGAATCTGACCGCTGAGAGGGGGCGCGGACTATTTTTGGTGGACGCGCTGAGCACGCGGTGGGCGTACTATTATCCCCAGTTCAGCGGAAAGGTTGTCTGGTGCGCAGTCCGGGTGCCTTCGATACCTTATCCGACGGTTTCCGACGAGGTCGGGGACCTAGTGTCTCGTGATTCTGGGTTATTTACATGATGGGATAGGGGGCGGAATCAAGCGGTCATGGCAACGCATGCCGTCCAACAGCTCGTTGAACATTTCTACCGGCTTTCGCCAGCCCAACGTCTCACGAGGTCTGCCATTCAACTCCTTGGCCACTCTATCGAGCTCCGCCTGGGAATGCAAGGACAGGTCGGTGCCCTTCGGGAAGTACTGCCGAAGAAGGCCGTTGGTGTTCTCGTTCGAGCCCCGCTGCCAGGGCGAATGCGGGTCACAGAAGTAGACCGGCATGCCGGTTCTGAGGAGTGAATTACCCAGCCACGGAAGGGCTGGTACCGGACGTGCGGTATCGCGTCGGGAGCCTCGGGCTTCCAGCGCGAGTTGTCGCGGTGTTTAGTTCGCTATTTAGCAGCGGCCTTCCTACGTGTATCGCCTCAGTGGCTGGTGGTTATGCGACTGGTTCCACTGTGACGGTGACACCGAGTTTTTTTGAGTTCGGCGATAAGAGTCTTTTTACGGCGTTCAGGGTTGCGCCGTCGTCGGGTATGCCAGTCACCGCCGAGGTCGTGGTAGTCCGTGTTGGTGAACATGTGCCAGTAGGCGACGAGGATGTCGTGGCGGGTCGCGCCGATCGCTTTCAACACGCCGCGCCGGCCGCGGATCTGGGCGTGGTGGGAGGCGAGGTAGGTGTCCTTACTTCGCGCGGCGGCGTGCGCGGCCTCGGTGAGAGCGGTGCGGAGCCATCTGTTGCCGTGCCGGGTCCGGCCGGATTTGCTTTTCCCGCCGGAGGTGTGGTTCCCCGGGCAGATCCCAGCCCAGGACGCGAGGTGGCCGGCGGTCGGGAAACGGGACATGTCAAGCCCGACCTCGGCGATCAGGACGGTGGCGGTGACCCGGCCGACCCCGACGATCGTCATGATCTGCTCGACCTTCTCCTGAAAAGGGGCCAGCATCACCGCGATCCGGTGGTCCAGCTCCTCGATCTGGGCGTCGCACAGATCGATCCGTTCCAACAGCTGGGCGGCTAGGAACCCGTGATGGCCCGAACGGAAACGGCCCGCGAGCGCCTCCTGAAGCTGGGGGATCTTTCCTCGCAGCCGGCCGCGGGCGAGGTCGGCGAGCGTTTCCGGGGAGGTTTCCCCGGCGATCAGCTCTTCAAGGATCGTCCGGCCGGACACCCCCAGCAACTGGGAGGCGAC
The DNA here is from genome assembly GCF_900634745.1 of Protofrankia symbiont of Coriaria ruscifolia. NCBI lineage: Bacteria > Bacillati > Actinomycetota > Actinomycetes > Frankiales > Frankiaceae > Protofrankia > Protofrankia symbiont of Coriaria ruscifolia. The sequence goes on along the minus strand of NZ_CAAAFR010000076.1, from coordinate 17,738 downwards.
GGACGTCAACTTGACACCGGCGTCCTGCATGACTTTTTCCAGCCGTTGGACGTCACGGGTTTTCTCTTCGACCACGGTGCGCCGGGCGCGGGTGAGATCACGTATGTCCCGGAAGGGTTTCGGGGGCACGAACGACGCCCGGACCAGGCCGTGGGCGACCAGGTCGGAAATCCACACCGCGTCCGCCACATCGGTCTTGCGGCCTGGTACGTTACGGACATGCGCGGCGTTCAGCAGCCAGCACTCGAAGCGGTCTTCCAACAGGTAGTAGACGGGTTTCCCGTAAACGCCGGTCGATTCCATCCCGACGATCGTCACCTTGTTCTCGGCGAGCCAGTCGGCCAGCAGGCCCAGCGACCCGCCGGTAGTGGCGAAGGTCCGTATCTCTACCTTCGCCTGCCCCGACCTGCCCTGGATACGGCGGCGGCGACCGTGTCCCGATGAATATCGAGGCCGGCGCACCGCGGGAAAAGAACCTCCACGGCTCTTCCCTCCCAAACAGTGACTGACAGAAGCGTGCTGCCCGGGGAGGCCTGTACATGTAGAAACTGAGGAACGCGCTCGTGACAGCAAGAAAGGGTGCCTCAGGCACTCCGCGATCATACTCATGGACGGGCTCTTCGCACCAGAGAGCGCCGATGTCGATCCGGACAGCACTCCACCATCATCCCAGACCCCTGCACCACCCGATCAATAGACCCAGCCAACGGCATCCATAACCAATCCGCCAAATTCTCATCCGAACGGGTGGCGGCACGCCGCCACGAATGCTCACGGTAAAATCGGCGTGGCCGGCCATCTCCTTCCCCTGGTCCCAGGTGAGGCTGTTACGAAGGAAATCGGGGAGCTCTTCCATCTTTCTGGCGAGTAGGTAGGCAACACGTTCGGCATTACGGTCGTAGGGAATTCGTACCAGCATGACGAACCGTGTGGTTACGGTCTACCAGCGTCGCGATCTAGGACTTGTTTCCCTTCCCGATGATGAGATCCCCCTCCCAAAATCCAGGGACGGCTCGATCATCGGCCTCCTTCGGCCGCTCGCTGATGTTGACCATGTCGACGATCTTCCCTCGGGTCTTGGTCGCGCGGGACCGGTTCACCCGTCGGGTACGGCCCTGGCGCAGGGCGACCGTCAGCTCGGTCCGCAGCTCACCGCGGGCCTGGAGGTACAGACACTCGTAGATCGTCTCGTGCGACACCCGCATGTCCTCGTCGTCGGGATGGTCTTCTCGTAGTCTCTTACTGATCTGCTGGGGTGACCATTTTTCCCGTAGGCCGTCGTTCACCGCGTCATGAAGCCGTGGCAACGCTTCGAGCTTGCGTTCTTTCGGACGCGCAAGATTCTCCTCGCAGCGTCGCTGTGCCTCGACCGCGCGATATGCCGTCGTGCCGCCGTTACGGTCGATCTCCCGGGATATTGTTGAGTGGTGCCGGCCGAGCATCGTCCCGATATACCGCCGACTTGTGCAGGCTGAGTTGCCGGGAGATGGTTTCCCGCTCCTCGATCTTCAACAGCTCGTACGAGGCCATCCACCGTCCAGTCCGTCGACGCTACCGAGATCATTTTATCGGAGCGTCGCTACGACCGTTTGAACCCGCCCGGCTTATCCTCACCAGGGCTACGAAACATCCACTCAGAACAGCAGGATGAGGTTCGTCAGCGCCAGGATCACCCCGGCGACCTGGCAGGCGAGCGCGCCCCGGCGGGCCGCTCGCACCCGGCGCTCCCGGTTGTCGTCGGGCGGCCGCGCGGGGACGAGAGCCTCGGCGTTGCTGTGGCCCCATCGTCCGATCGCGAACACGGCGGCGCCGAGGCCGAGCTGGACGACGATGGCGATCACCATCGCGGGCTCGCGACCGGATCCGGATCCCGGTTCACCGGCTGCCTGCCGGTGCGGGAGCCTGCCCGGACGGGACAGCGGCGGTGGCGGAGGTGTCCTGCGGCGGGGAGTCCGGATCCGCGGGACGGTAACCCGCGGCGTACCTGACATGGGCGTTCCTGATGGCGCCAGTCAGCCAGCCACGCCAGGCGCCGAGCTGGCGCTCCAGCTGCACCTGCTGACGCAGGCTGTCCTTGACCTGGTCGAACACGGCCGGCGCCGGTGGTATGATCTGGATCACCTTGCCGACGTTCCAGCCGTACTGGGTCTGGACCGGGCCGAACACGGCGCCGGGCGGGGCTGCGAACGCGACCGGGGCGTACCCGGAATCGAGCTGGCTCGCGGTGACGACGCCGAGCGCACCGCCGCCGTCCCTGGTGCTCCCGTCCAGGCTGCGCTG
>NZ_CAAAFR010000076.1:0-15433 GCF_900634745.1 Protofrankia symbiont of Coriaria ruscifolia | reverse complement strand
GCGCTGCTGGGCGAGAAGCTCGAACGGCGTGCCGGCGGCGGCGTCCCGCACGACCTGGTCGGCTTCGGCCTGCGACGACACGACGATGTTGCGCAGGTCGCGGCGTTCCGGGGTGGCGAGCTGATCCTTGTGCTGGTCGAACTGGGTGTGCAGCTCGGCGTCGGAGATCGCGGGGGTCCCGGCGGTGCGCTGGAAGAGCTGGTTGATGGCAAGCTGGCGCTTGATCTCTGTGAGCACCGCCTGCTCGTTGGTACCGACAGTGCCGAGCGCCTGCACGAACCGCTCCCTGGCATCGCTGCCGTTGCCGAACTGCTGCTCGATGAACCGGCCCAGGGCGTCCTGCGCCATCTTGTCCGCAATCACGATCTTCGCGTCGGCGGCGGCCTTGTCGAGGATGATGCTGACCGCGTGAGACTTGGCGACATCACGGCGAAAGGTGTCGAGTGTGGCGGGATCTGTCGGGGCCTGGATCCCATAGAGGGCACGTAACGTGTCGGCCTTGTGGTTGAGCTCGTCGACGCTGACGTCCTGATCGCCGACCCGGAAAGCGACGCCGGCCGGCAGCGTGGTGGACGAATGCCACCGGTAGCCACTCACCCCACCACCGAGCAGCACGGCCAGGACGACCGCCAGCACGACGCGCCCTCGCAGCGAGCGGGGCAGGCGAATCCGGCCGGTGACACGGCGCAGACGCGAGCGTTCATCCGCCGGCGAACGTCCATCCGCAGGGGAGTCGTCGGCGTCCTCTGCGCTGCCCTCAGCATCCCCGCTGCCCTCAGCATCCCCGGTACCCTCAGCACGGGCCTTCTCCCCTGCGGGCTCGCCGGCGCTCTTCTCCCCGCTCTCCCCGCTTTCTTCGGTCAGGACGTCAGTGTTTTCGGGCAGGACGTCCGGTTCGACCTCGGTGTCGACTTCGGCAGGCATCACTTCACTCCAACCAACTCGTGCGCTACCGGGCGTGACCCGGATTCGGGCCGCGTACCGGAGGATCGGGGACGCGTCACCGCCACGACCACCCCCGCTGCGGCGAGCGCGAGACCCACCGCGCCGGCGAGCAGCACCCCGAACTGCCGGATCACGGCGAGGTCGGAGGCGGCGAGGACCAGATAGCCGACCGCCGAGGTGGTGGCCGCCAGCAGCACCGGGGTGTGCAGCGCGCGTCCGCCCCGGCGGGTCGATTCGCTCAGCAGCACGGTGAACTCGCATCCCACCGCGGCGGTCAGCGAGCCCAGCGCCACGGTGATCGGGCTCAGTGGGATGCCGAGGACCCACAGCAGGAACAGCCCGGCGCCGGTCGCCAGTGCCGCGGCCGCCAGCGCGCGTAGGGCGTCGCCGCGACGGCGCAGCCCTACCGCGAGCACGGCGGCCGCCGCGGAGATCCCGAGCAGGTTGCCGAGCAGCCTCTCGGAGGAGAGCAGTTCCTGGCCTCGCACCGCGACCATGGACAGTCCGGTGATCTCCACCTGGAATCCCGGTGGCGGGATGAGAGTGCGGCCGATGTCGTCGCGCAACGCCCGCAGCGCGTCGAGGTCATCCATGCGGACCCCGAAGACCATGGTGGCGACCTGGTGGTCGCCGCGGATCACCGAACCGGCCAGATAGGGCGGCAGCAGCCGCAGCGCCGCGTCGATCTGCTCGGACGTGCTGTCCGGCCCGAGGAACTGCAGCAGCGTGGGCGGTGAGACCACCGGACGCAGCTGGTCGCCGTGATCGGTGATGAGACGCTGCTGGGTGGCGCGCATCCACTCCACCGCCACCGGGCTGGTGACGTCCACCCCGCGCAGCACCACGGAGAGCTCACCGGAGGAGCCGACGACGCTCTCGACGTGCCGTGCGTCGTTCAGGGTGGACGCCCCGGCCGCCAACGATTCGAAGTCGCTGTTGAGCCGCAGCGACGGCAGCGCCACCCACCCGGCCGCGGCGACGGTCACGGCCACCGCCGCGACGAGCACGGCCCCGCGGCGGCGCGATCCGGGCACACCGGCCGGATCGCGCCCGGCGGGTACGGAGTCAGCGGGTACGGACGCGAGTATGGACTCAGCGGGTGGAGCCGCCGCTGCCAGCCTGGCCGGCAGGAGCGCGCCGAGACCGGCGGAGACGAGCACGCCGAGCGACAGTGTCAGGCCGAGGTCGCGTACGAACGGCAGCGGCGAGATGAGCAACGTCGCGAAACTCGCCGAAGTGGCGGCGGCGACAGTCAGCACGACCCTGCGCCGGGCGTTGCGGGTGAAGTAGGTCGGGTAGTAGCTGCCGACACCGAGCAGCACCGGGAGGAACGCCACCACGCCCAGGGACAGCGGCTTGCCCAGCCAGCCCAGGACCGCCAGCGTCAGGCCGATCGCGATCAGCGTCGACACCAGCGGGAGCAGGCGGCGCCGGCGGCGGGTCCACGGCACGAACAGGAAGCAGGCGCCGATCAGGATGACGGCGATGCCGCCGAGCAGCGGGGCTTCGGAGCCGACCTGGTCGCTGATGCCAGCCGCGAGCACCGGAGCTCCGGAGACCGTCACCCGCGTGTCGTCCAGCCCCACACCGTGCACGGTGTCGCGCACCCGGCCGACCAGGCGTTGCGCGGCGCCCGCGTCGATGCCCTGACGTGGGCGGATCAGCACCGCCACCGCGTTCTGCGAGGGCACCACGAACCGCCACTGGACGCGCGGCGCCTGCCCCTGGCCGAAGACCACCGACTGAACGAACCGGTCGTTGCCCAACGTCGGCAGCCCAGCGGGCAGGCCCTGCACGACCAGCGGGCCATAACGCTGGTCGAACTGTTCGACCGCACGATCGCCGGCCTCGTGGGCCTTCTGCTCGGTCGCGCCCGCGTTGCGCGCCGTGACCTCGGCTGTGGCTCGCGCGCCGTCACGGCGGCCGGACAGCTCCGCGAGAAAATCCTGCGTCTGCCCGGCGATCTGGTTCAGCGTCGTGGCGGGCCCGTAGACCGCGGCGACGTCACCGAGCCCGGTCAGCTGCCCTTCCAGGTGAAGCAGGCGGTGGAGGTGGTCGCCGTCGAACAGCTGCCGCGGCCGCGTGCTTTCCAGCAGTACCACGATCGGGTCGCCGCCGAACGAGGAGGCCAGCTCGTCGAGCTGCTCCACGGCTCGATCGTGGGCCGGCAGGAACGAGTCGATCCCGGTCTCGATCCGGCTCCTCGCGAGGCCGCCGATCATGAAACTGGCGGCCAGCAGGGCGGCGAGGGCGGCGAGTAATCGCCTCCTGATCATCGTGGTTCCGGCATCACACGCGGGTACGGGTTGCTCGCGGGGCCTGGATTGACACCCGATCCCGGCAGCGGATAGGGGTTGAACTTGTTCAGGGGGCCGATGTTCGTGTTGAGCGGGAGACCCTTGACCGACTGCTCGTTGACAGCCACGAAGATCCGAAGCATCCGGCCGTTCACGTCACCCGTGGCCGCCGCCTGAGCCCAGTTGGTGAAGAACGCCGCGATGTCGTGCCCGTAGGGCTGCAGGTAGCCGAGCATGGGGTTGAGGTCGGACAGGTCCACCCGCAGGCTCGGGATGAGCGCGTTCAGGTCGTCGGCGACGGCGGGCACCCGGGTGAGGGTGTCCGGCGCGGCGGTGAGCACACCGTCCAGGGAGGGCAGCAGCCCGCGTAGATCCGCCGAGGTCTGGGGGAGCTCGGTCAACGCGGCCGAGAGGTCCGGGGCGGCCGCGTCGAGGTTCGTCGCGACCGGGGACAGCGCCGCGGAGACGTTGCGCAGCCCGGTGGTGGCGTTCCTCGTGGTGTCCAGCAGGCCGGGCAGCTTACGTACGATCTCCTCCACCGGACCGCGGTTGTCCGATGTGGACTGCGCAAGCAGGTTCGCGTCCTCGACGAGCTGGCCGATCTGTCCCTGGCGGGTGTTGAGCGCAGCGAGCAGGGTGGCTGTCGAGCCGGTCACCTGCTCGAGATCCTTCGACTGCGCGGCCAGGGCGTCGAGCGCGGTCCTGCCCTCGCGGCCGAGGTCTCCCAGGCCCTGCAATGCCTGGGAGATGCTCTGCTTGCCGCCGTCGGTGCTGGTGCCCAGCGACCGCACACCGCTCGCGAGCGACTCGCGGGTGTCCTCGTCCAGGCTCGCCAGCACGTCGTCCAGCTCGGTCGCGGGTTTGCCCGCGTCACGGGGCAGCTGGGCGCCGCTGGGCAACACCGGCCCGCTGCCGTCCTCGATTTCCAGGAAGGTCTCGTTGACGAGGGTCTTCTCCCGCACCTGCACGACGGCACCCCGATGCAGCGGGAAGGCGGAGTGCAGCTGCATCACGATGTCGGCCTCGTCCCCGTCAACGGAGAGCGTGTCCACCTTGCCGGCCTTGACCCCCGCCACCATCACATCGGAGTCGTTGACGAGGTTGGACACCTTGGCCATGTGCAGTCCGACCTGATACCCCGGCTGGGAGATGAGCGGCAGTTTGCCACCCGAGTTCACCCAAAGGTACCCGAACGTCAGCGCACAGAAGCATATGAACGTGAGCAGGAACGCGAGCCGGACGACCGGCATCACAGCATGGGGGATGCGCACCGCGACCGCCTACTTCACCGCAGGAGTGGACAGGGACTGCAGGCCGGTGATCGGCAGCGAGCTGGGGCTGACCTGGACCAGGGCGCGCAGGATCCCGCCGTTGGCGTCGGCCAGGCTCGTGATCGACCGGCTGTTGAGGATGAAGCCGCCGAGGTCGGGCAGGTACGACACGAGCGAGGAGGTGACCGGATCCAACCGCGCGGTGCTTGCCGCCAGATCAGGCAGCGCTGTGTTCAGCTGCCTGACGTAGGGCCGCAGGTCCGTGATCACCGGGGTGGCCTTCTGCACGACCGGGCCGAGCTGGTCGAGGGTCTTGTCCAGCTGCCGCAGAGTGCCGTCGAGCTTGGTCAGCGAGCCGGGCAGCGACGACGAGGCGCTCTTGAGATTGTCCAGCGTCGGGTCCAGCTCCCCGCTGAGCGACTGCACCGCCTCGGTGGCCAGCTTGAGCTGGTCGGTGAGATCGGGCAGCTGGGCGAGCGCTGAGTCGGCCGCGGAGCTATGCTCCCCCACCGCGCCCAACGTTGTCTGCAACGAGTCGGCAAGCGTGCGCAGCCGGCCACCGTCACCGCCGATGGCCGTGGAGATCTCACTGAGCGCGGTGACCAGCCGCTGAATGGTGTCACTGCGGGTCTGCAGCGAGGTGAGCACCGGCTTGAGCCTGGTCACCACCGTGTCGGTGGCGGACAGCCCCTCGGGGAGATCCTGCGGCGCGGAGGCCAGGGCCGTGTCGGACTCCTCGAGCAGAGCGGTCAGCGCGGCCCTGGCGTTGTCGTCGAGGTGGCCGAGCACCTCGTCGATCTGGATCGGCCGCTGCGAGCTCGCCAGCAACAACGTGGCGCCCTTGGCGAGTCGCTTCCCCTGCGGTGAGCCGGGGTTGAGCTCGACGTACATCTCGTTGAGCGGGCTCTTCGGCCGCAGGACGACGCGTGCGTTGTCGTAGACCGGGTATTGCGGGTCGATCGAGAGCTTGAGCCGGGCGTGCCCCGCGTTGTCGACGTCCGCGCTCGTGATCTCGCCAGCTGACACCCCGGCGATCCGCACCTCCTGGCCGTGGCCGGGACTCACCCCAGGCGTGCCGGCGAAAGTGGCGTAGAAGGTGAACTTGTTCTCCCAGGGCAGGCTGAGCCGCTGGTGGGTGAGGATGATGCCGCCGGAGACACCGGCCAGCACGATGAGTCCCACCAGCACCAGCACGTTGCGCTTGAGACCGGGTTCGGTACCGACCCGCTCCCAGATTCGCCGGGCACGCTGTATCCGGTTGCTCATCGCGGCTGGGCTCCCTTCTGCAGCGCAACCCCGGTCTGGTTGGAGAGCCGGACGAACAGCTGCTCGAGACTGACCGGCAGCCCGGCGACCGTGCCCGCGCCGACGCCGGGCTGGAGCCCGATGGTGGCCCCGTTGCGGTCGGACAGCACCGAGCTGTGGGCGAGCGTGGCGAACATGTACGCCAGCTCCTGGTATACGGGTTTGTCCGAACTGGCCGCCGCGTACGGTCCGGTGCCGTGGTATGGCGCGAGCACGAACTGCTTGACCGGCCCGTTGACCCGGTCGAGCACGGGACCGCTGAGGTCGTCGAGCACGGTGGTGGCCTGCCGGCTGGCCGGAACGAGATCCTGCACGAGCGGGCGGGCGTCGACCAGGAGGCCGCGCAGCTGGTTGACCACCGGCTGTGCCTTGACCAGCACGGGGTCCGCGGTCGCCAGCACGGTGTTCAGCGTGCGCACCACCGGCTGCGCAGGTCCGGCGGTGTCGCGCAGCTTCTCCAGTGTCGTCTTCAGCCGCGCCAGGCCCGCATCGGTGGAATCCAACGTGGACGGCAGGCGGGAGACGGCGGTGGAGACGTCGGCCGCGCGCCTGGACAGCACCGAGGTCGTGGTGCCCAGGTCCGTGACGACGGCGTCGAGCTGGCCCTGCTTGTCGATCAGCTCGCGCGCGGTGGACTCCAGGTTGGTCACCAGCTGGGGCAGATCGGTGTCGGCGTTGCTGCCCAGCGCCGCACCGGCTACCACCGCGGCAGGGTTCAGGGTGTCCGGCGCGTCGGCCACCAGGCGGTCGACTGCCTCGCGGCCATCGTTACCCAGCGTCTTGTCAAGATTGCCGACCGCGTCCCGCAGGCCGTCGAGCGCGGAGGGCTGCAGCGCGGCGGCGACCTTGTCCAGCTCCACCGGCAGTTTCGTGCGCCGTACCGGGATGGTGCCGGTGAACGTACCGGGCCGGCCGCCGGGGATCAGCTCGATGAAGTAGTTGCCGCCGAGCAGGGTGGTCGGGCGGATCACCGCGCTCGGCTCGGACCCGAGCTTGGCGCGGATACCGTCGTCCACCTTCACGCTGACCAGCGCGCTGCCGTCGCCGGCCTGCTTGACACCGGTGACCACGCCGACTGGTACGAACGACACCTTGACCTGACTGCGGTAGGGCGCCAGGCGGTTGTCGGCGGTGAAGTTGATGTCGAACGTCTCACCGGATCGCACGGTGGTGAGGATGCGGTTCTTGTTGAACAACGCCACGCCGGCCAGCACCGCGATGACGATGAACAGCACCCCGAGACGTAATGAGGTCAGGCGCGGGCGCCTGGAGATCGTGACCATGTCAGCCTCTCACTTCCGGTTCCCGAGAACCGAAGTGCTCTTGTCGTGGGCGGCCTGTCCGGGGGCCGGGTAGGCGTTGCGGTGCGTGGTCGGATCCTGGATCGGCACAATGCCGGACACCGACTCGACGCCGACGACCGGGTAGATCCGTAGCCAGTGCCCCGCGGCGTCCCCGTCGGAGAGCGCATCCGCCATGTAGGAGAAGAACAGTGACACCTCCGGCGCGTACGGCGCGAGCACACCCAACGGCTGGCTGGCGCTGTGCACGGCCTCGGTCAGCCGCGGAGCCAGCGGTTTCGCATCGCTGAAGACCTTCGTCAGGTCGGTCACCACGGGATCGGCCTGCCCCGCGACGCCGGGGAGCTTGTCCAGCGGCGGCACGCCCTCGCGCAGCACACCCCGGAGGTCGCTGGTGGCGTTGCCGAGCGCGACGGCACCCGGTTGGAGCCCGGTCATGGCCTGGCCGGTCTGGGCCAGCGGCCCGCGCAGCTGGTCGAGCGCGGCGCGGGCGTCGACCAGCGTCTGTGGGGCCTTGTCCAGCGTGTTGCCGAGTGGGGCGTTGTCGTCGACGTCGAGCGCTCGCAGGGTCGTGTCGACACGGTCGGTCAGCTCGGCCAGTTGCTGCTGGTGTCCCTCGAACGACTGGGCCAGGCTGTTCGCGGCTCGCAGCATCGTGGTGAGGTCCGCGCCGTTGTCCGTGGACAGCGCCTGGGAGATCGTGGCGAGATCGGGCAGTAGCTGCGGCAGTGCGCCGGCCACATCCTTGAAGTCCTGGGAGTGGCCGCTCAGCCCGCCGCCGGCCTGTCGCAGCGTCGACCCCAGGGCGTCGCGCGTGGGCTGGTCGAGCACCCGCAGCACGTCGGAGAGTTCCTGGGCGTCCCCGGTCTTCGATGACGGGATGACCTCGTCACGGCCCAGCTCGCCGCTGCCCGGCGTGCCCGGCCGGACATCCACGTACTTCTGGCCCAGGGCGGAACGCGCGACCACCGTGGCGGTCAGCGCTGAGGCGTCGTGGTATATCTTGCGGCCTTTGTCGAACCTCATCGTGACCACCGGCTTGCCGGCGACGAGACGGACGTCCTTGACCTGCCCGACGCGGACGCCCGCGATGCGGACGTCGTCGTCGGCGCGCAGCGCGCCGACGTCGTCGAAGGCCGCCTTCACGGTGCGCCCGCTGGTACCGGGCAACCCGCCGCTGGCCGTGGTCGCGATGTAGATGGATATGACGAACGCCGCGACCAGCGCGGAGCCGAGCAGGAGGGCGCGCCTGCGCGCCCAGCCGCTTGCCGTCCGGCCTGCCATCAGTTACCTCCGAGCAGGAAGCCGAGCATGCCACTCTCCTGTTGCTGGCTCAGGCCGGTGACGCCGCCGTCCGCGGTCGGCGCCGGGGCGAGCAGACCGCCGATGGCGCCTCCCAGTCCGCCCGGCTGCTGGGGCGCCATCGGGTCGACCGGCTGACCGCCGGGGTTCGTGGTCAGGGGTGGCGGTGAACCGCCGACGCCGAGGTTGGAGCCGAGTCCGGGGACCAGGCCGGTGAGGATGTCCGGGGTGGCCACGACCATCCCGCGGAAGTAGTGGGAGAGCCCGTCCGACCCGTTGGTGGTCAGCGCCCAGTACTTCACGAAGTTGAAAACACCGGTGATGTTGTCGCTCAGCTTGCCGACGAGCGGCCTGAGCGACGACGCGACCGCCACCGTGTCCGGCCCGCTGGCGCGCAGCGTGCCGACCACCGGTCTGGCCTCGTCGAGCAGCGACTGTGCCTTCTGCAGCACCGGGTCCAGGCTCGCCAGCGCGGGATCGGCCGCGGCGGTGAACCGTTCGAGCTCGGCGCTTATCTGGCTGAGGTTGTCGGTGGTGGGACGGATCGCCCGCAGGGTCGGCACGGTCGCCGTCGCCGTTCCCGTCAGCTCGGCGAGTGTGGCCCGCGCGCTGTGCAGCGTGGCCGGAAGCTCGGAGAGAGTCTGCTCGAGCACCTGCTGCCTGGTCGCCGTGGTACCCAGCAGCTGCTGGGTGGAGGCGACCAGGTCGTCCAGGGTCCTGCCGTCGTCGCGCGCGAGTGCGTCCGCGACCGGCTCGACATTGTCCACCAGGCTGTTCAACAGGGCGTTCTGCTGGTCCAGCACCTTCGCCAGACCATCGGTGTCGCGCATCGCCGGCGCGAGCGCCTTGACGGCGGCGTCGATGTTGGCGCCGTTGCCCTGCATGCCTTCACCGAGGACGGTCACCAACGCAGCGAGGGACTCACCGGTCGGGTCGTCGAGGGTGTTCAGCACCTCGTCAAGGTCGGTGTTCCGCCCGGTCTGGGCTGCTGGGATCACAGCTCCCCGCGGCAGCTGCGGTGCGGTCGCGGCGCCCTGGTCCAGCTCCAGGTAGCGCTCGCCGAGCAGGCTCACCGGACGTACGGTCGCGCGGGCGTCGGTGTGCAGCGGCATCGCGGCCGCGTCGAGCTCCATCGCCACGTCCGCATGGCCGTCCGGATCCACGCGCATGCCCGCGATCCGGCCGACTTTGACGCCCTTGAGCTTGACGTCGTTGCCCACCAGCAGCGGACTGGCATCGGTGAACTTCGCGTGCACCACCCAGGTGGACGGGTCGCTGTTCGCCGCCAGCCCGGTGGTCGTGGCGGCGGTGGCCAGCAGCACCACCAGCGCGACCCCGACCAGCCGGAGCGGCGATCCGTGGCTGCGGCTCGGCGCCAGGTTCCTTCCTGCCGGGTTCGTCATCGGGCACCGCTTCCAAAGGCGTCGGTCCAGGGCTGGTTCCCGATGGCGCCGGGCAACGGGTAGGGGTCGTTGCGCAGACCGGGCGCCAGCACGCCCGGGTTGTTGTCGACGCTGCTGGCGCCGGTCAGCAGGTGGGCCCGTGCGTAGTGGCCGTTGGCGTCGTAGTTGCCGAAGGCCGATCCCCACAGCGCGAGGAACGACACCACCTCCGGGGTGTACGGGCGCAGGAAGGCGAACGCCGGCTGCAGGTAGTTCACCGCGGAGGTGACCCCGGGTACGGCGGCGTGCGCCTGGTCGAGCAGCCCGGGTGTGGTGTTCAGCAGGTCGTCCGCGGCCGACAGCGTCGGCCCGAGGTCGGCGACCAGCGGGCGCAGGTCCGCCAGCACCGGCCTGAGGTTGCGCGACACCGACGGCAGCTTCTCGGCGGCGGGACGCAGGTCGTTGAGCAGCGGCACGGCCTTGTCCGCGACGCCGGGCACCACGGCCAGCGTGCTGTTCGCCTGATCCAGCGTGCCGGGCAGTTTCTGCAACGACTCCGAGAGCTGCTGGCGCTGCCCCGCCACCACCGAGGTCAGATGCGTTAGGTCGCCGATGATGCCGCGCAGGTTGTCGTCACGGGCCGCGAGCGTTCCGGTCAGCTGGTTCAGGGTGACGACCAAGTTCTTGATTGCCGGGCCGTCGGTGCCGATGGCTTTGAGCATGCCGCCCACGGCGGACAGGGCGGGGCCGGCCGACTGCACGGTGGCCTTGACGTCGCCCTCGTGACCCTGCAGCGTGCCGTCGAGCTCGTGCACCAGCGACGACAGGTGGGCACGCACCGGGGGATCGAGCGCGTTGAGGATCTGGTCCAGCTCCATCGGCTGGTCCATCGTCCCTTCGATCATGCCCCCGGACGGGATCTTCAGGCCGGCCGCCGCTCCGTCGTGGATCTCCACCAGCCGCTCCCCGAGCAGCGCCTTCCAGGCGACGGAAACGGTCGCGCCGGAATGCAGCGGCGCGTGGTCGGAGTCGAGTGTGAGCTCGAGGTACGCCTTGCCGTCCTTGGCCCTGATGTCGGAGACGGAGCCGGCCTCGAAACCGTTCACCATCACCGAGCCGCCCTTGACAATGTTGGTCGCCGACCCCAGCAGCACACCGACCCGGTATTCGTTGCTGAACAGCATCCAGCCGCCCGTGGCCAGCACGACCACGGTGGCCAGCACGAGCACCCCGATCCTTCTCATCGATTGTCAGTCCATTCCCAGGGGCCCGGCCGATTCGCCGGACAGGAACTGCCGGACAAACGGATCGTCGGAGTTGAAGGCTGCCTCGGCCTCGCCGTAGTGCACGACCTGACCCTTCCAGATCACCCCCACGTAGTCGCTGACCTTGCGCGCCGTGCGAATGTCGTGGGTCACCAGCAGGTAGGTGCCCTTGTGGCGGCTGTGCATCTCCAGGATCAGGTCGTTGAGCAGGCTCGTGCGTACCGGGTCCAGTCCGGAGTCCGGCTCGTCGAACAGCACGATGTCGGGATTCATCACCAGCGCGCGCGCGAAACCGGCACGCTTGCGCATACCGCCGGACACCTCGCTGGGATACTTGGTCAGCGACCTTTCCAGGCCCACCTCGGTGAGCCTTTCCAGCACGATGTCGGAGATCTCGGACTCGGCCATGTCGGTGTGCTTGCGCAGCGGGAACGCGGTGTTGTCGTAGATGTTCATCGAACCGAACAGCGCGCCGTCCTGGAACAGCACGCCGAATCGCTTGCGTAATTCGTAGCGCTCGCGCTCGGAGATCCGCCAGATATCCTTGCCGAAGATGAGAACCTCACCGTCATCGGGTTCGAGCAGCCCGACAAGATGTTTGATCATCACGCTCTTACCGGTGCCGGACGGGCCGAGGATCGTGGTGATCGCATCATCCACGAAGTTCAGGTTCATCCCCCTGAGCACATGGAAGTCACCGAACGCCTTGTGCACGTTACGCACTTCCATGCTGTGCACGCGGCGGCCGGGATCCGGTGGCTGCGCGGCCATCGACGACCCGGACAGGGGAACATTCTGGATGATCTCGGCGGAATTCTGTATGGGCACGTGACCTCCTGGCGGCCGCCGGCCGGAGCTAGTTCGCGATCGGGGCATTGGGATTGAGTCCCCAGAAGAGCTGGGTGGTGAGCAGACCGATGATGTGGATCAGCACCATGTTCAGCATCATCGATTTCGCGGTGTTCTTACCGACCCCGACGGATCCACCGCTCGCGGTGTAGCCGTAGTAACAACTGACGAACACGATCGTGGTGCCCATCGACAACACCTTGATCATTGAATAGAGAAAGTCGAGCGGGTTCTGGTAGAGCCAGAAGATATAGTTGTAGCCGCCGGCGGACACCCCGCCCAGTTGCACGACGGTCACCAGGTACATCGATATGTACATGAGGCCGAGCCCGACCGTGTACAGGAACGGCATCGCTACCCAGGCGGCCATGATCCGGGTGCCGACCAGGTAGCTACGCGACTTGACGCCCATGACCTCCATGGCGTCGATCTCGTCGGCGATCCGCATCGAGCCGATCTCGGCAACCAGTCCGCAGCCGACCTTCGCCGCGAAAATGTAGCCCCACATGTACGGCGCCATCTCGCGGATCGAACAGAAGGCGTTGAAAATGCCCGAGTACAACGGGGCACCGATCTGCTTGAGGGTGTAGCTGGCCTCGACCCCGCACATGCTGCCTATGACGAACTGCATCATCCAGATGATCAGACCGCTGGACAGGATCAGGATGCCGGCCTGGTGGAAGACCTCCGAGGCGTAGTGACGGACATCGCCGAAGTCACGAACGGTCCTGCCGGAGAACTGGGCGATGTCGCCACCGGTGGCGACGGCCTGCTTCACTCCGCGCCGCACACCGCCCAACGAGATCACAGTATCCTGCGGCTTCGGCGCGGTGACACGCGGTCGCCCGCCCCGGTCGAGCTTGTCCACTGATGTGGTCATGGTCGCGCGGCCTCTACTTGTAGACCTGCATGTCGGGATTGAGCCCGAGCAAGATGGTCGTGAAGACGTAGTTGAAGATCCAGATCGCGGCGAAGGAGATGACCACGGCCTGGTTGACCGCGCGTCCCACCCCGATCGGCCCGCCCTCGGTGTGCAGGCCCTTGTAACAGCACACGACTCCGATGAGCAGCCCGAAGATCGTGCTCTTCACGACGCTGCCCCACACGTCGGTGACGGTGGCGTTGGCGAAGAAGTTCTCCAGGAACGCGCTGCTGTTGGCGCCGAGCACCCACCCCGAGGCCAGGTAACCGCCGAGCACGCCGAAGAGGAGCGCGACCAGGTCGAGCAACCCGGTCATGAACGTGATCGCCAGCACCCGCGGGAGGATCAGCGTGCGCACGGGATCGACACCGAGCACCTCCATCGCGTCGATCTCCTCACGGATCCGGCGCGCGCCGAGGTCCGCGGTCATCGCGGTACCCATGACACCGGCGACCACCATCGCGTTGATCCACGGGGCGAACTCACGGACGCTGGCCATGATGAAGAAGGAGCCGAGGCGCTCGGGAATGCCGAAGAGCAGGAAGATATTGCCGCCCTGCAGGCCCGGCGTAGCAAAGCCGAACGCCGTGCAGGACACGGCCATCGGGATCCAGCACAGCTTGAGAATGTCGAACATCTGGTCGCGCACTTCACCCCAGTAGCCCACCGGGTGGCGGATGGCGCTACCGAGAACCTGCCCGGCCAGCTGCACCATCTCCCCCCCCTGCTGCAGGGGCCGCCGCGCGACGCCAACCCATTTCGGCGCCTTGTTCCCGCGTGCCCTGCGGCGGGTTCCAGGAACCGACGGGGCGGCCGTGGCCGGGACGCTCATGCGCGCTCACCCACCGACCGCACGCCGGCGCTCTCGCTGTGGCCGAATCGCCGTCGGGTACCCGCCGCCCCCGCCACGAACCCCACGACCACCGCGGCCGCAAGAGTCATCGAGATCTGCGCCGGATCCCGCCCGGCCTGTGCCAGCAACACCAGCGGGAGCACCAGCAGATAGGCCCCGACCGCGGCCAGCACACCATGCAGTCCACCGCTGGTCGTCGTCCCCTGGCGCAGTGCCGCCACCACGAAAGCGGCCGCGGCCGACCCGGTGAGGATCAGTGCGCCGAGCGCCCCGGACACCGTCGCCGCGGCAGGGGCGGCGAGCCCGCCGAGGACGAGCACGGTGAATCCGCGCGAACTCCCGCGCACCACGGCGGCCATGTCCACACCATCGAGCCAGCCATTCCCCGAGGAACTGGTCATGTCCATGCCTCCTTTCGTCGACGTGCCGAACCGGATGACGGCACAGGGCCGCAGCCGGCGGACCGCATGCACGTCGCGGTTCATCGCGGCTGCCGTCCCGGCAACCGAGTAATCCAGGCGAAACGCGGGCGCGAGCATTCACGCCCACCCCGCTCAGGCTCACCAACTGCCACCGGAGATCTTCAATGAGATGACCATGGATAACGCTCATCTCAGGTCGACCAGCACGGCAGCATCTCCTCCCGTGATGCCATCGCCGATCGGGATTGCTGTGGTATTCGCGTTGCCGGGAACAGTTCGGCGAGGCAACGCGCCAGGAACCAACACTACCGTTTTGTGTGCCGGATCACATCTCCCCGGGGGGGTGGTTACCTCTCCAAAAAGAGGCCCTTCCCGGCGGTGGCGAGCCCGGGTTCCCCGGGGACTCCGAGTACACGAAAAAACCATGATCGCACGCTCTTTGGCCAGCCCGTGTCCCGAGTTGGCAATTCGTTGATATTAGCCGGCGAGGACGTCCAGGATCTTGGTACGTGACCGCCTCGTTTCCAGCTTCCTCCGGTCGGATTCCACGTATGCGGTTCTCCCGCGCGACTCACCGACCTCTTTCACCGCCGGCATTCGGTAATCGTTCATGGACGGTTCAACTGGGAGCAGAAACGGTCCCACGAGGTCTGCACCGAGTCGACCCGGCCGTGCGCGTCTATCGTCAGGGCCTTGTCCGCTACGATCGACACGTCCGTGGTGGTCCCACCGACATCCATCCCGACGAGCACGTCCGCGCCATAAGGGGACGCGTAGGCGACGCTGCCCTCCTCCAGCCCGCCACGCGACCCGGAACCCCACGTCTTCAACGCCGTGGTCTTGGCGACCCGGGCCGAGTCCCCGTCGTTACAGAAGATCAGCAACGGCCGTGCTAGCCCGTTGGTCTTACACGCTTTCTCTTCGCCATACAAACGGTCGGACACGGTCCGTAACCCGTCGACGAAACACTGCGTTAAATCGTGCGGTGTCGTCGGCGTCTTCGCATGCACGACGCGTTCACCATCCATCACACACACGTCGGTGAACGTGCCACCGTTGTCGATATTGACAAGGATTCCCATCAGCCCTCCGCCGGCTCGTTACATAAAGCGGGTCACAACACCATCGCCGTATGAAGTGGGTCACAACATCGCAGCCGGCGAAGGGTGGTTGCACCACTCTTACGGGTAGCCAGCAGATGAGAATCGGGTGGTCAGGCGCCCTGCGCGAAGCCACCCTCCCATACGCCACGATCAGCGCACCGTGCGGGAGTGTCCGAGCGGGTCTGTTGCGTTATGGGAAAGCAGGACATGGCGGCC